>CBQWHS010000760.1:0-2677 GCA_967728665.1 uncultured Chryseosolibacter sp.
AAACTCGAAAACCCTAAACTTGAACCTTCGTGTACGTCTCTTCTTTTGAAAGAAAATCCTGATACGTCAGCGTCAATCCCTCCTTAAGTGACGTTTTGTGTCTAAAACCGAGCGCATGCAGTTTGGTACTATCCATTAACTTCCTCGGGGTGCCATCAGGTTTTGAAGAATCAAATGTGATTTTACCGCGATATCCAACTGTGTCTGCAATGTGCTTTGCTAATTCGAGAATAGAGAGTTCCTCGCCTGTGCCCACGTTGATGAGTTCGGGGTTTTCGTATTGCTCCATGAGAAACACACAGGCTTCGCCCAGATCGTTTGAGAACATGAATTCCCGTAAAGGCTTCCCAGAACCCCAAATCGCAACTTCAGGAGCGTTTGATTCCTTGGCCTCATGAAAGCGTCTTAACAGCGCTGGCAACACGTGGGAGTTCTTTGGATGGTAGTTATCGCCAATTCCATACATATTCGTAGGCATCGCTGAAATGAACCGGCATCCGTGCTGCTTGTGATATGCCTGGCAAAGTTTTATTCCTGCGATTTTGGCGATCGCATACGCTTCATTGGTCTCTTCCAAATAGCCTGAAAGCAAACTCTCTTCCTTAATCGGCTGTTCGGCAAGCTTGGGATAGATGCAGGATGATCCTAAAAACAACAGCTTTTTCACCTGGTTTTCAAACGCGGCATGAATCACATTATTCTGAATCATCAGGTTATCGTACAGAAAATCAGCTGGATATGTGCTGTTGGCTAATATTCCGCCTACTTTCGCGGCAGCGAGGAATACATAGTCTGGCTTTTCACGTGAAAAGAAATCATTGACTGCCTCTGTGTTTCTGAGATCAAGCTCCGTGCTGGAAGCGAAAACAAGGTTGTTGAATCCTTTTGACCGCAGATTGCGAAAAATAGCTGATCCAACCATTCCCCCATGGCCTGCAACGTAAATTCTGGCGTTCTTTTCCACTCTTAAGAGGTTTTACAATGAAATCGAACGGCAAAGATAAATGAAAGATCGAAAAAGACATCTCCGCCAGCGAAAAGCTTAAAGCGTCTAATTTAGACAGACGTTGAGATTAGTGTTCTCTGGAGACCTTCGCGAAACATCACTCGTGGGAAGTAGCCCAGTAGATTTTTGATCTTGGAGATATCAGCCTTGGAATGTTTGACATCGCCAGTCCGCTCGGGTTGGTAAATTGGTTGAAGCGATTTATTGGTAAGTTCCTGTAGATAGTCAACAGTTTCATTCAGGGTTGTTTGTTCGCCACAGGCAACGTTGTAAACCTGGTTAATTGCATCTCTCCTTTCCGTAAACAACGCAAGCACATTAGCTTCCACTGCATTGTCAACAAACGTGAAGTCACGACTCGTCAGACCATCTCCAAAAATGACAGGCTGTTTATTTTCCTTGAATGCTTTTATGAACAACGGAATAACGGCTGCATAGGGATTGTTGGGACTTTGCTTCGGCCCAAAGACATTGAAATATCTTAGGCCAATATAATCAAGGCCGTAGCTTCGTTTAAATACATCGGCATACAACTCCATCGTGTACTTGGTGACTGCATAGGGCGATAACGGCTTCCCGATTTTATCTTCAACTTTTGGAAGCGTTGTGCTATCACCATACGTGCTTGAGGAACACGCCAACACCACCCGACTGATCTTGTTTTGAACCGATGCATACAACATGTTGACTGAACCGCCAACATTCACTTGATTCGTTCGCATGGGATCTTTGATCGATCGCGGTACAGACCCAAGGGCAGCCTGGTGTGAGATTAAATCGTAACCCTTCGTTAACGAAACCATTCGTTCAAGATCGCAGATATCCGCTTGGGCAAATTCAAATTTAGTATGCGACTCAAATGCACGAATATTTTGAAAGTCACCGTTGCTGAGATCATCAATGACCAAGACTTTATCTACACGACTATCGCCGAGTAATCTCTCCGTTAAATGTGATCCGATAAAGCCAGCTCCTCCTGTAACGACTATCTTAACGCCCATAAAAGTTGAAAACGTGAAGATAGAAAATATTCGAGGTTTAGAGTTGCGGGTTGCGGGTTCGTAGTTTCGGGTTTTGGGTTCCTAGTTTTGGGTTCCTAGTTTTGGGTTCCTAGTTTTGGGTTCCTAGTTTTGGGTTTCGAGTTTTAGGCTACGAGAAAATTCGGGTTGAGGAGATTGGGCTTATTGTATTGAAGTTCGGTTTGCTTGTCTTGTTCAAATACTTTCAATCCCGCTGCATTGATGATGGCATGTGCCGCTGCGGTGTCCCATTCCATGGTGGGACCGAAACGTGGGTAGACGTCAGCTTTGTCTTCTGCAATAAGCAAGAACTTCAGGCTGCTACCTTTTGATACCATGACTGGATCCTTCAATTTGTTGATGAATGATTGTGTTTCGTCATTCATGTGAGACCGGGAAGCAACGACGCGAATACCCTCTTTAATAAGGTCGGTCGATTTTCTTTTTGAAAGCAATGTTTTAACTCCATCACGCATCAACACAACTCCCGAGCTACTGGTGTAAAAGATTTCGTTTGTGACGGGAATTGCTACAACGCCAAGGATAGGCGCAGAGCGATGAATCAGCGCAATGTTCACCGTGAACTCGCCATTCTTTTTAATAAATTCTTTTGTACCGTCAAGCGGATCAACAAGCCAGAAGTATTCCCAAT
>CBQWHS010000761.1:0-2674 GCA_967728665.1 uncultured Chryseosolibacter sp.
AGATAACAAACATTAGCCGAACGGATGCCGCGGACATTAATCAGGAACTATTCGACCGTGTTTTTGGAAAAGACCTGGTGAAGAGTGAAGAGGAATTCATGGATAAGATCAAAGAAACGATTGGCGAAAATTATAAGCGTGAGACAGAGCATTTCCTCGACCATCACATTGAAGATTATTTCCTTGATCACACGAAAGTAAATATTCCCGATGGCTTTTTAAAGTCATGGTTGAAAGCCAGCAGCAAGGGCGAGGTTACAGATTCTGTTTTGGATAAAGAATTTGATTCTTACGTTCGAGGTCTTAAATGGGATTTGATAAAGAATAAAATTGCTGATGACAACAAGATTGCCGTTGAGACCGATGAGGTGAGACAAAAAGCTAAAGATTTAATTATTTCCCAGTTTGGCGGTCCGGCTATTGCGGCTCAACTTGGTGATAAGCTTGATTCGATCGCTGATAATTATCTTCAAAATGAAAACGGTCAAACTTTTATGAGGTTGTATAACCAGCTAAAAAATGAGAAGGTGACCAATTTCATTAAAGAAAAAATTAAGGTTGATGAAAAGAAAGTAACTGCTGATGAGTTCAAAACAATTGTTAGCGAGCACAAACACTAGTGAAGTTGGACGTTAAAATTTAAAAGATTAAAGTCAGGCGAGGTTCCAACTTGGCATACGTAGAGTTCGATTAATTAGTATACAATAAAACAACACTTAAAAGCGACTATGGTTTTATCCAAGAATTGGGTGAAACCATTTTTATTTTAAGTGAACCACCGTTGTATTTTAAGCTGAGTATGGCTAAGATTGTTTAGCGATCGAGGGGTAAGCAAGTGGCCAAATCTCATCAAATTCCGAAAATCCAAAATTGTAAATATTGAACTATGAATTATAACAATGAATTTAGAAAATATGCTGTTCAACACATGGGCATGAGTGGTCACACAATCGACGATTATGCTCAGAAGATTAACAATATGACGCAGTATGTGATTGAAGAAAGGCCTGGGAATTTTCGAGCGATCGATGTATTCACTCGCTTGATTTCTGATCGCATTATTTTTCTAGGTATGGGTATTGATGATCAGATCGCAAACCTGATCACGGCTCAACTGCTGTTCCTTGAATCATCGGATCCACGCAAAGATATTATCATGTATATCAACAGCCCTGGTGGATCAGTATACGCTGGCCTCGGCATTTACGACACCATGCAATATGTGAATCCCGATGTAGCGACAATTTGTACTGGCTTGGCAGCGTCTATGGGTGCGGTATTGCTGGCAGCAGGGTCAGCGAAAAAGCGGTCAGGACTCCCTCACTCGAGAATTATGATCCACCAACCGATGAGTGGCATGCAGGGTCAGGCGTCCGATATGGAAATTTCGCTCAAACAGACGTTAGAGGTTAAAAAAGACCTGTACAACATTCTTTCAAAGCATAGTGGTCAACCATATGAGAAGGTTGAAAAAGACTCAGATCGCGATTATTGGATGCGTTCAACGGAGGCTAAGGCTTATGGTCTAATTGACGAGGTATTGGAGCGAAAAAAACCAGCGTAAGGCTGAATTGATTTTCAGACACCGATGTTCTAAATATTGCGTACCTTTGGGGTCGGATTGGAGCATCGGTTTTTTTATTTTATAAATCCTATAATATGGCGGAAGTAACGTGTTCGTTTTGTGGAAGAAGCAAAAAAGATGTTGACCTGATGATCTCAGGAATACACGCTCACATTTGCGACAAGTGCGTTACGCAAGCAAGCCAAATCCTTCAGGAAGAAAAACGCAGCAAGAATGACGCTGGTTTCTCACCAAACTTCAAGCTCATAAAACCTAAAGAGATCAAGAAGTTCCTCGATGAGTATGTAATTGGACAAGACGAGGCTAAAAAAATAATTTCTGTTGCTGTTTACAATCATTACAAGCGATTAATGCAACGGAAGCTTGATAGTGAAGTAACGATTGAAAAATCGAACATCATTATGGTTGGCGAAACCGGTACCGGAAAAACTTATTTGGCTCGAACACTAGCTAAAATACTCCAGGTACCTTTTTGTATTGCTGACGCAACGGTATTAACTGAAGCGGGGTATGTAGGTGAAGACGTTGAAAGTATTTTGACGCGCTTACTTCAAGCTGCTGATTATAATGTTGAGGCTGCCGAACGTGGCATTGTCTACATTGACGAAATTGATAAGATCGCACGCAAATCTGATAATCCTTCCATCACAAGGGACGTAAGTGGAGAAGGCGTTCAACAAGCTCTCTTGAAATTACTCGAAGGCACGGCGGTGAACGTTCCTCCTCAAGGCGGACGTAAACATCCTGATCAGAAAATGATCACCGTTAACACGGAGAATATTCTTTTTATTTGCGGTGGAGCATTTGAAGGCATTTCAAGATTTATCGGCAACCGTCTGAATACAAGACCTCTCGGCTTTGTGGCTGGACATGATGGTCTGCATCCTGGCGATATTAACAAGGATAGTTTATTGCAATTCGTTTCTGCTCAAGATCTCAAGAGCTTTGGCTTGATCCCGGAACTAATTGGTCGTTTGCCAGTTGTTTCTTATTTGAATCCGCTGGACAGAGAAGCGTTGAGAAGAATACTTACTGAGCCAAAAAATGCGTTGATCAAGCAGTATAAAAAACTGTTTGAGATGGAGACGA
>CBQWHS010000762.1:0-2668 GCA_967728665.1 uncultured Chryseosolibacter sp.
GTGATATCGATCATAACTTAACTCATCGAGAATATACATCAGCAACAATAAGCTGCAGGTAATTCCAATCGTGAGGCCAACGATATTGATTGCACTGTACGTCTTATCTTTTAGGATGTTGCGTAACGCAATTTTGATGAGATTTTTAATCATAGCTAAACGATGGTTGATGACTTAAGATGAATGGGACTTAACAAAAGTTGAAATCGCCGACTGAAAGTCAAAAAACGGGCCGAGTGCTCAACGTTAAAAAAATTAAGGTCCAACCGTCATTAACCTAAACCTATGAAGAAGTTTTTCTAGACAGCTGAACCTTAGCAAATGGATTGCAACGCAGTATTGGCAATTAGCGTACCATTAACCTTAACGTTGATAAACATTCGTATTCAATAAAATCATTGTTCGCTTTTAAGATAATTGTGTCCGCGAGCGGTCGGTGTTAATGAATGTTAATATTGCCTCTATGCGGATAACTTATTGAGGAATGAAAAGCCAAATTTATCCAGCCCAACCTTCACGGTCGAGACTTCGATACTGGATCGCCTCGGCGAGGTGTTCAGGCTTGATGTTTTCGGAGGAGGCGAGGTCGGCAATTGTTCTTGAGACTTTGAGGATGCGATCGTAAGCTCGTGCAGAAAGTCCCAGGCGTTCCATTGCAGTTTTCAACAACGTGCGACCAGTGTCATCTATCGAACAGACTTTTTTAACCATATTAGACGGCATCATCGCGTTGCAATAAATGTTTTTGTTGTCCTTGAACCGGTTCGACTGAATGTCTCTTGCATGCACAACGCGTTCTCTGATCTGATCGCTTGTTTCGACTTTTCGATTTGCCGTCATTTCATCAAAGCTGACGGGAACGACCTCAACGTGAAGATCGATTCTGTCGAGAAGAGGCCCGCTTATTTTGCTGAGATAACGTTGAACAACACCGGGACCACACACACATGCCTTTTCAGGATGATTATAGTATCCACACGGACAAGGATTCATACTTGCGACTAACATGAAGTTTGCCGGGTACTCAATGGAAATCTTTGCTCTCGAGATGGTAACGCGTCTTTCTTCCATCGGCTGACGCATTACTTCAAGCACAGATCGCTTGAACTCTGGCAACTCATCAAGAAATAATACGCCATTGTGTGCAAGAGAAATTTCACCTGGTTGCGGATTTCCACCACCACCTACTAACGCAACATCTGAAATTGTATGATGAGGTGAGCGATAAGGTCTCATCGTGAGCAAACCAACATCTGACGAAAGTTTTCCGGCAACGGAATGAATCTTTGTGGTTTCAAGAGCTTCGTTTACCGTTAGTGAAGGAAGGATCGTTGGAAGACGTTTGGCCAGCATAGTTTTGCCGGCACCTGGAGGCCCGATCATAATCACATTATGACCTCCCGCTGCAGCAATTTCAAGCGCACGTTTGATATTTTCCTGGCCTTGAACGTCTTTGAAGTCGCTATCGTAATAATTGAGTTTCTGTTCGAACAATTCTTTAGGATCAACAACAATGGGATCAATTTTGATTTTGCCAGTGAAGAAGTTTACAGCGTCCATCAACGTCCTCACGGGAATAATGTCGATGCCTTTTACAACGGCTGCCTCTCGTGCATTATCGGCAGGTAAAATAAATCCTTTGAAATTTTCTTGTCGAGCTTGAATGGCGATGGGCAGTGAACCTTTGATGGGTCGAAGAACGCCATCAAGAGCAAGTTCGCCCATGATTATATACTTATCAATTTCTGGAAACAGTTTTTGGTCGGAGGCCATCAAGATTCCTAACGCAATAGGAAGATCATAAGCAGACCCTTCTTTTCTAATATCGGCAGGAGCAAGATTTACCACTGTCTTCTTTCGCGGCATAAAAAATCCTGCACTCTTCAGTGCAGACTCTACGCGATGCTGACTTTCCTTGACTGCATTGTCAGGAAGACCGCTCATGAAAAACCGAACGCCTTGACAAACGTCGACCTCAACCATGATGGTTCTTGCATTTACGCCATGCACCGCGCTACCAAACGCTTTCGCAAGCATAAATTAAATTAAGAATTGATGTTGCTTTTAGATGTCGTTGATCCGGATTTTGATGCTTCCTGCAAATCAAAAAGTTTTGCTTTGAGGGTATTGAGTTCGTGGGTAAGCTCGTCTTTTTCTTTTTGCGTATCGCGGTTATTCACCGTTGCCCAAATAATATCGGCTACCAAAAGTGCCAAACCAAGTATTGCACCGTATTTAAGAACGGACATCCATTTCAAAATAGATGTTAACAAGCCGAAATCGCTTTTGTTTGAATCAATATACAACGTAAAAAAAACGAGGAATAAGTGGAAGAATGCAAACGCTGCGTAGAAGATAATCCTGTTTTTTTTCATGAGGTTTGGCGATTTGTGCGGTTGTCTACCGGACGCTAAAGGTATCTAAAAAAAATAAGACTGAAAAAGCGCTATGCTTTTTGAATCTCTCGAAGCTTTTGATATAACCCACTTTGCAAACTGAGTTCCTGGTGTGTGCCGCGCTCAATGATTTGCCCTTGCTGAATAACGATGATCTCATCTGCATGCTGAATGGTGCTCAGCCGATGAGCGATCACAATTGAAGTCCGATTCTTCATCAAATTATTCAAAGCATCCTGAACCAACTTTTCCGATTCGGAGTCAAGTGCTGA
>CBQWHS010000763.1:0-2668 GCA_967728665.1 uncultured Chryseosolibacter sp.
AGCCGGCTTCGATTGTTTCCGAACCGTTGCTTACTGATTCCGAAATGCGGATGGTTTGTGTCGGAGTGGAAGTTTCTTGTGGATTTGTTGTCACCGGATCCTTTCTTGGTTCTGGATCTTTCTTCGGTTCAGTAGGTGGAATAGTAACCGGATTCGAAGTCTGAACAGGATTTGTTGAAACAACTGGGTTGTTGCGTATCGTCTTAACGGAATCCGTTTTTTTAACCACAGATAAATTTTCTTTTGGTGCCGTCACGTACAACGTTTGTCCGATTTTCAATTCATTGCCTTCAATGTTATTCCACTTTTTTAGTTGATCGGCAGTAATGCCATATTTTCTCGTGATCGAAAAAATTGTTTCCTTCTCAGCTACGGTGTGAATGCCTGCTGATGAAGTTACTTCCGGCGTTTTGTTTAGCGGGGTTGTTGCCATGGTCGTTGACTGACTTTTCTTCTTGATTACAAGTCGTTGACCAATAGAAAGGGTGTTATCGGTAAGATTATTCCATTGGCGGATTTCATCAGCGGTAACGCCATATTTTCGCGAGATTGAAAACATCGTTTCCTTTGCTACCACTTCATGCACAACGCCATCACCAGGTTTAACAGTTACTTTCGGAGTGTAAGGAACCTTTAAGATCTCCCCGATCTCCAATCCATCAGCCGCGCCTTTATTATATTGAATAATTTCATCTACGGAAGATCGATATCGTCTTGAAATAGCAAAAAGGGTTTCCTTCTCGTCCACTTTATGAATGACAAAGACTTTTCCATTGATTGTCTCAACACCGATCGAGTCTGTCGGATGATTCGAAAAAGAAAGACCGAAAAAAATCAGAAGTTTAATCATAGGATCCTGTAGCTAACCAACTCGCGCTTATTTTTCACGAAAATTAAAAAACCTGAAAAGACGAAAAAAGTATCCAGCGCTATTCCTTTCAAATGCTCGCCTAACGTCTCTTTTATCAGTATTTGACCATCCGAGTTAAACACAAACAAATAATTGGCCAAATCTTCTGCTGTAACAAATGCGGAAATCAAGATCATTCCATGATACTCACAATATTCGATCGTAATGATCGGTGAAATTTGAGCCCTCGTTTGCAAAAAAGCCCTCACTGTGTCAAAATGTGTACTGCCCTCATGGTATTGAAACGGACGCGTGATCGGAAAATTTTGTTCACTATACGAAACGGTAAAATCTTTTTGAACCGCAGCGCCATCCGAAATATTTAAAGCAACTTCTTTTGAACCAAATTTTGTGTCAACACCGATTACAAGCTGGCCTGACAGAACACTTAACGAAAAATCATTTTTCCACCACAGCATCTGCTTTTGAACAACATCAAATGCAATTAAACTTTTCTTGTCAGGATTATTTGTGTCGGTATACAACGTTAATAAAAGCACGTTACCCGAAACCGCTTGCAGACTTATCCACCATGGTTCGTCAAATCTATAATCTTCGAGGACCCAGGTTGCTTTTGGCAAATCCAGACAAAAAAATGAGACTGCTTTTTTCTCCGTATTTCTCACTTCGATGTACAATCGCTCTGTAGCTGAATCAGTAACTGTTTTCCAGACAGTTCCATCGAAAGTGAATGAGAAATGTAATAACGGCGTTGAAGACAAAATGAATTGATTAGCCCTCGGCTTTTTGTTAGATTTATATTTCCATGAAAGGTATGAAAAAATCAGGCCTGTTTATTATCGCATTATTCGGTGTGACGACTTTGTTCGCTCAAACGAAAAATATTTTTGTGATGGAGATTAAATCCGAGATCGACTCACGAACAACCCGTTATGTTGAGGTCGCTTTGCAAGATGCGGTGAAATCAAATGTCGACATTGTCATTATCGAGATGGATACCTATGGGGGCGTACTAACTGATGCTAAGGAAGTGGTCGATAAAATTATGGACTTCGATAAACCAATCTGGGTATTCATTAACTCGGATGCGGCCTCCGCTGGTGCGTTGATCTCCATCGCGTGCGACAGCATCTACATGTCTGCCGGAGGAACCATCGGAGCGGCCACAGTTGTCGATGGCTCGGGACAAAAAGCTCCTGATAAGTATCAGTCCTATATGCGCTCAATCATGCGCTCGACCGCAGAAACGAATGGCCGCGATCCGAAGATCGCCGAAGGCATGGTAGATGAAGATATCGTCATCGAGGGTGTGAAAGAAAAAGGAAAAATAATTTCGTTCTCGACTTCGGAGGCTTTGAAGTATAATTACTGCGATGCTAAAGTCGAAAGCATCGAGGAGATATTGACTCGCAATAAAATCTCCAACTACAAAGTGATTCGGTTTGAATTGGGCACAACCGAAAAAATAATCAGTCTTGCGATCAATCCGTTCATTAGTGGAATTCTCATTTTGATCATCATCGCTGGAATCTATTTTGAAATGCAATCACCAGGTCTGGGTTTCGCCGGCCTGGCGGCATTGGTCGCGTTGATTTTTTACCTGGTGCCTTATTATCTCAATGGCCTCGCAGAAAATTGGGAAATCCTTGCCTTCTTTCTCGGAATTATACTTATCGCATTAGAAGTTTTTGTTGTGCCTGGCTTCGGTGTCACAGGAATTTCAGGAATTATCCTAATGCTTGGATCGCTTGTTCTCATTATGGTCAACAACCAGGCATTTGATTTTGAATTCGTTAG
>CBQWHS010000764.1:0-2659 GCA_967728665.1 uncultured Chryseosolibacter sp.
GTGTGATAAAAAAAATGCTAAACAAAGTGATCAATACTTTTAATCCGCCCGTTACTGTGTTTGCAAAATTGGTATTTACTACGCCGGGATGTAGGCTATAGGAAGTAACGTTGGGTGGCAACCGTTTGGCGAGCGCTGCCGCAAACAAGATATCCGCCAGCTTGTCATCACCATAAGCTTTTCCGGGATCAAGGTCAGGCGTCTGTTTAAAAAAACGTGATGCCCTTCCATCCGCATGAAGAGCCGAAGATACATTTATCACTCGGGCCTCGGGTGATTGTGTTAATGATGGAAGAAGCAACTCAGTCAACAACATGTGGCCCAAATGCGAAGCGACAAAACTTTTCTCAATACCATTTGCATATTCAATTACCGGTGGATAATAACCTGCATTATTGATGAGTCGATCTATGACAGGGTATTTTCTTCCTATTGCCAGGGCAGTTTTTTTCACCTCAGCAAGATTAGATAGATCGGCAGTGAAGTTCTCTGTAGTAATAGACGCGTTCGTTTTTTGAAGATCGGATGCAGTTTTCTCTCCTTCGGCTTTCTTGCGACAGATAGTAACTATGTTATATCCCTTAGATGCGAGAATTTGTGCAGTAGCATAACCAATGCCTGAGTTAGCCCCGGTTATTATCACAGTCTTTGACGTAGCCATGATGTGTTAATTAACAGGTGTGCTCCTATAGACGAAGGTGTGAGTTGTTTTATTTTAAAATGGCACTTAACCGGCACTTATCAACTTTATTTTTTCGCTTCCACCTTCGCTCGTCTTTCTTTGATCTGCTGCACTTTTTCTTTCGTCACGCCGAACACTTTGCCGTTGGCGGCGTCTTCAAGAAATTTGTCAACATAACGTTGGCTTAACTCAGGACTGTCCTTGTATTTTTTTCTGAGTTGATCGAGTCGTGTGTGAAGATCGGCTTTGACTTTTGCATAAGCTGGATCGTTATATACATTCTTCAATTCTTGTGGATTCTTTTTTCGGTCAATCAACTCCCATTGATCTTCCACATAATAATAATGGATCAATTTATAATCCTTTGTCACAATAGCGTAGTGTCGATTGACCATATGCTCAGCCGGGTATTCATAATAATGATAGTACACCGCATCGCGTTTCAATTTATTCGTCTTACCCGTGAGCAACGGTAAAAAACTTTCGCCTTGCATATCAGCAGGTGCTTTTACACCGGCAGCATCGAGGAATGTTTGGGCAAAGTCCAGGTTCTGCACAAGCTCATCCGAGCGAGTTCCCGGCTTAGTCTTGCCCGACCATGCCACAAGCAACGGTGTTTTAAAAGATTGGTCGTAAATAAATCGCTTGTCAAACCAACCATGCTCGCCGAGATAAAATCCCTGGTCTGAAGTATACACGATGATTGTATTCTTCATCAGGTTGTTTGCTTCAAGGTAGTCGAGCAGCCTTCCAACATTTTCATCCACTGCTTTAACACAGCCTAAATAATCCTGCATATACCGTTGGTACTTCCACTTCATCTTGTCTTTCTCGCTCATGGTAGAAAAATTCCTCTTGAATTTCTCATTTACCTTGGAATAAGCCTTTTTAAAATTCTCAGCTTGAGAGGAATTAAAGCGTCCGGTCTCGAATGCGTATCTGCGTTTGTCAAATCCGATTTCAGCGATTCCCAATTCATCCATCACCTCCGGAAAAATTTTTGTATCGCCGGCCCAGGCCATGTGTTTTAGAATATTCATTTCAGCTTCGCCCGCCGGAGATGTTCTGCCGGAGTAGTCATCGAAAAGAGTTTCGGGTTCAGGAAAGACCTTATTCGTAAATTCGTCTAAGTGCCGCTCCGCCATAAGCCACGACCGATGTGGCGCTTTATGCAAATACATTAACATGAACGGCTTGTCTTGTTTGCGTTCCTTTTGTAACCAGTCCAACGTCATGTCGGTTATGATGTCAGTTACATAGCCCTCTACTTTTATGTTGCCTTCATTTTTCGTAATGAAATCTGGATTGTAATAAGCGCCCTGATCTGGTAAAATTTTAAACTGGTCAAATCCTTTTGGATTATTTCCAAAGTGAAGTTTGCCGAACATCGCTGTTTGATAACCTGCCTTTTGCAGGATTTGTGGAAATGTGACGTTAGTTGTGTCGAACGGAAAATGGTTGTCAATTTTTCCATTGATGTGAGAATGCTTGCCCGTTAAAATCGTTGCGCGTGATGGAGCGCAGATTGAATTGGTAACACTCGCCTGCGTAAAGAGCATGCCCATCTTCGCGATGCGATCAATATTCGGAGTCTGAATTAGTTTGCTGTCGTATGCCGAGATTGCCTGGTAAGCATGGTCATCCGACATAATAAAAATGATGTTAGGACGATCGGATGTTTTCTGTTGAGCGAATGCAAAATTAATTTGAAGCAACAGATACATGCCTGCAAGTAGAGATCGTTTTAGGAAAGTAATCTGGTTTGTTGTTCGTGTTGGCATTTTAGGAGTAGATACATTTCGAATATAAGAAAATGCATTTTAAGGAAGAACGAAGAAGGGAATTTTAATACGAATTTGCTGTGTTTATGAATTTATTGTTTGGTGCCTCGTGGCAATCAGCTTTGATCGAGGGAAGTACGTGCATTTTAACATTCGTAATTTCGTAACGCCTGGAGGTTTAACAACGTCTTTCACA
>CBQWHS010000765.1:0-2658 GCA_967728665.1 uncultured Chryseosolibacter sp.
AATGTCAGCAATACGAAGATGCCGTTGCAAACAGAGAACAAAACTTTAAAACTGAAACTTACATCATTCCTGAAAACGGAACCGATGAAGAGTATCGCCCAGATCATCATCAGGTATAATGTTATGTATTCAATCTTCGCACATATCTCCCAGGGAAATTCCGGAAAGTAATAATTGAAAAGATAATCGTTTGAGAACAGCGTACGTATCGCCCAATTCAAACACAACGCCATAAAATATATCGCAGACGAATCACGATTCATGGCAAAAGCGTAAAGTAGGAGGAATAGCACTGCCAGCGTGGCGAGACATCCACTTAATGTAAGGTTGCTGATGGTGGCAATTTTTCTTTTGAATTGCATTCTATCATGAGTGCCCAAATAGATCATTTCCCGGATGCCACCATTGGCATGGGAAAAATTTGAAATCTGCAAAACAAGATTTAAAGAATCAGTTTCTTCCTCCAGGTAAACAGTATGTGGACGCCATTGTGGCTTAGAGGTTTCCTTCGTTGTGCCGACGACTCCATTAGAAGTCACTAGCGCTGCGTTAGCCCAAAGAAAATAACTTGAATAAATATCCGGGAGAGAGATAGCTACTTTTCGTGGACTCTCAAAAACAACCAGTAATCGATATGTCGCAAATCCCTCGCCTGGGTTGAGCGACTTAGATAAATGATTCCACGTCGAAGGGAAATCGATATAATCAATAGTGATCGAGTCGTTTTTGGGAGCATTGAAGTCGTTCGGTGATTTCAATTCACTCATGTAAAATTCCCATTCGCCTTTCAAGGAAATAGTCCCATTATCGAGGTCAGAGTTTTTGACTATTAGGAGGCCTTTTCGTGCAAAATCGGTTTGGCAGACGCCGTTGAAAAATGAAAGTATAGAGAGGATTGTGAGAAATAAATAAAATTTCACAGCTATTGGGTTATTCGAACCTGTAAGTTAGGAATTCGCCAGTCGGCAACGAAGTAATTAGATGCAATTTTCAGGATGATAGATGTTTAAACGCCGACGCTTCGCAACATTAAAATTTTGGACGTTTCAGCTCTTGATGTCAAGTTGCTTAACTTCTTTGATGTCTTTATCAATTCGTAGTCCTTGGAATACTGGGTGCCGCAAAATTCCCTCCTGGGTCAGCTCGGAAAATTTAACACTGCAGACGAGCTTCGGCTGAACCCACGTGACTGGCGCGTTAAGTGAAATTTTTTTTGTTATCGGTGGTGATGTGCGTTTTAATGGTTGCAGCTTCTGATAAACATCATAGAGAATTTTTTCGGTGAAACCAGTTCCGGTATGTCCAATGTAGCGCAGTTCGGTTTTATCCATAATTGCTAATAGCAAGGCGCCAAAATATTTACGTCCTCCTCGTGGTGCTGTGTATCCGATAATAATTGCTTCCTGGGTATTGTGATTTTTTATCTTCAACCAATCGTCGGTGCGCGTACCCGGCTTGTACGTACTAGCTGCACGTTTTGCAATCATCCCTTCAAGGTTTCCGGCCTTCATCTTTTGAAAAAACCGAATTCCATTTTCGGCAGCATGATCTGAATATTTTAGTATTGTGTGCTTTCGCGGAATGATCATGCGCAGTATTTGTTTACGCTCAACCAGTGGTAACGATGTGATCATTTTGTCGGTGGCCTTCAGGCAGTCGAAGATCTGAAATTGAATTTTTGTTCCTTTGGAAAACCCGAACTGCTGCAGTCTTTGAAAATCAGGTTGATTATTCTCATTCAAGACGATGATCTCGCCATCGATAATCGTTCCCTTTGGTAATAATTTAAGGGCATCAACAACGGTGGGATAAAGCTGCGCAAATGACAGGCCGTTTCGTGAATATAGTTTTATGGTGTTGTCAATCTCGGCAATAGCACGATACCCATCCCATTTCGTTTCGAAAATCCAATTCTCATCATCAAATGGTTTCACTCCGATTTTTGCCAGCATCGGTTTTATGAATGAAGTCAGCTTGGGATTTTTGCTGCTTCGAACCGAGCTGCCTTTATTGTCAATAGTCATCGCATTTGAAATTACACCCGCTATTTTTTTTTGCTGCTCTTGTGTAATCAAATACACAAGGCAAACCAACTGTTATCAATGGGTATTGCTAATAGAAACGTACCGAAGACGTTCTTTGGCCGTTTTGTCCTTCGGGAACAATTTTTCATAACCCCCTCATTGTAAAAACTAAAACCAATTTATATGAAAAGGATTTTCAGAATTTTGACATTAGTTTCCCTGGTATCGCTGTTAGCATGTAATGAGGCTAAGAGGGGAAATGATAGTGATGCTGCTTATGATAAAGATGACAGCAAGGAAAAAGCAAAGGAAGCAAATGATGAAAAATTTGAAGACAACGACATGGAGAAAGACGCGGACTTCGTGGCTAGCACCGTGGCAGCTAATTATGGTGAAATAAAATTTGCGCAGCTTGCAAGCCAACGCTCTTCAAATGCGGAAGTGAAACACATCGCTTCGATGCTTGTGACAGATCATACCAAAACTTTAACTGAACTGAAAAAAATTGCGCAGTCAAAGGCTATCACTATTCCTGTTGAAGCGGATGATGAAGCGATCAGGAAAACAGATCGTTTCAGCGATGAAGCCGGAAAAGACTTTGATAAGAAATGGTGTAAGGAAATGATTGATCGTC
>CBQWHS010000766.1:0-2653 GCA_967728665.1 uncultured Chryseosolibacter sp.
TAAATGTTCTCATGTCCATGTATTTCAATTTTTCCAAATTTCCTGAGTTCGTATTCTTTAGTCATTAAGAAAATGAGTGGCGTGACCAGCAAAATATGTGTTGATGAAGTCAAGACTCCACCAATCATTGGCAAAACAATTGGCTGCATCACATCACTCCCCACACCTGTTGACCACAACACGGGGATCAAACCAAACAAGGCAACGCAGACAGTCATCAATTTTGGTCGAAGGCGTTTGGCAGCACCTGCGATAACAAATTCCTTCAACTCCTCTGTGGAAATTGTTTCGCTAGAGTTTCCGCGAAGTTTCACCAGCTGCTGCATGGCATCGTTCAGATAAATAACCATCACAACGCCGGTCTCAACAGCGATCCCAAACAAAGCAATGAACCCGACTGCAACCGCTACGGAGAGATTTACACCATAGAAGTAAACCATGTATGCACCACCAATCAATGCAAATGGAACCGTGATGAGACTGAAGAATGCTTCCCGAATAGATTTGAACGCGAGGTACAAGGCAATAAAAATGATCAGCATCACGATCGGTAAAATCAGCATCAGCGTTTGTTTTCCACGAATGAGATTTTCATACTGTCCGCTCCATTCGAGATAATAACCATTCGGCATGTTTCCCATTTCATTATCGATCGCCTGTATTGCGTCCTGAACTGTGCTTCCCAAATCCCGATCACGAACATTGAATAACACGGCACCACGGAGCATCGCATTCTCTGATGTAATCATCGGAGGTCCGTTTTCAAAAGTAATTTTTGCAACGGAAGACAATGGAATCATTCCCAATGCTGGTGTCTTCAATAGGATACGATTGATCTGTTGAATGTTGCTTCTGAAATCCTGCGCGAGGCGAACACTGATAGAAAATCGTTGTCGTCCCTCAATAGTCTGACCGATAACCGAACCTCCAAGTGCCGACTCAACAACTTCATTCACATTATCAACCGACAATCCGTATCGCGACAATGCTTCTCGATCGACATTCACCGATAAATATTTTCCACCTGTGATGGGGTCAACATATAAATCATGAACGCCACTGACTTTAGCAAGTGATCGTTTTACACGCTCGGAAATTTGATAGACGCTATCCAGGTTTTGTCCATACACTTTCACACCAACGTCTGTCCTGATTCCGGTGGCAAGCATATTGATCCGGTTGATAATCGGTTGAGTCCATCCGTTCACAACACCTGGAATCTGCAGCTTCGCGTCAAGCTCATTGATGATGTCTTTTTTAGTCACGCCTTGTCTCCATTGCGTCTTGGGTTTTAGCATGATGATCGTTTCAATCATACTGATCGGTGAATTGTCAGTAGCCGTGCTGGCCCGTCCAGCTTTGCCCAATACTTTATCGACTTCCGGAACGGTCTTGATGATTTTGTCCTGGACTTGCAAGATCCGTTTTGCTTCATCGTTTGAAACGTCCGGCAAGGTTACGGGCATAAACAAGATAGACTGTTCATCCAATGGTGGCATAAACTCACTTCCAAGACTTAACAATAATGGAATAGTCACCGCTAATGCGAGAACATTAATCGCCAGTGTAGTTCGTCTCCACTTTAAACATGTGCGGATTATCGGCTCATAAATATTTTCTAAAACACGATTGATCGGATTACGTCTTTCATCACTGAACTTCCCCTTCATGAAAAACGAAATGATCACGGGCGCTAACGTCACAACCAACAGCGCGTCCACGATGAGGATAAATGTTTTTGTATACGCCAATGGGTGAAATAATTTTCCTTCCTGACCGGTTAGTAAAAAAACAGGTAAGAATGATGTTATGATGATCACTGTCGAATAAAATACGCCACGCGAAACTTGCTTCGACGATCGCTCAATAATTTCCAGTCGTTCAACGTCCGGAATTTGGTTGTATGTTTTTCGTTTGAACAATTTCATAGGTTAACCTTGTTTGTCATCGGGATTCAATTCAGCAAACCTGTGGGATAAATTCTTATAAGCATTTTCAGCCATGATGATTCCATTGTCCACAATCACTCCAATCGCCAGGGCAATCCCCGTAAGGGACATGATATTGGAAGTAATGCCGAACGCATTGAGCAAAATGAAACTTGCAGCAAGCGTGATCGGAATCTGAATGATAATGCTGACAGCACTTCGCCAGTGAAAAAGAAATACAATCACCACGAGCGAGACGACGATCATTTCTTCGATAAGCGTAGTTTTTACTGACGCGATTGACTCCCGAATCAATTCGCTACGGTCATATACGATGTCGAACCTAACTCCCTTTGGTAAACCTTTCGAAACATCTGTCATTTTCGCTTTGACATTCCTGATAACTTCATCGGCATTTTCTCCGTAACGCATCACCACAATTCCTCCGACAGCTTCGCCTTCGCCATCCTTATCAAAAATTCCCAGGCGAGTTTCGCCTGTCATCTGCACCGTTGCAACGTCTTTAACTTTCACAGCGACCGTGTTCAAAGTTTTCAGCGGAATATTTTCAATCTCTTCTATCGATTTTAAATAACCTGAAGTCTTAACGATGTATCCGATGTCGCTCATTTCAAATTTGCGTCCACCCACTTCGTTGTTATTTGTTCGAATTGACTGAATCACTTCCGATGTCGACAGGTTAAAGTAATTCAATCGATGAGGAT
>CBQWHS010000767.1:0-2645 GCA_967728665.1 uncultured Chryseosolibacter sp.
GGCAATTCGATTTTCGGAAGTTATCTCGAAAGCATTCCGGGCAAAGCTGTATTCACGGAAAAAACAGGAGTGAACTCAGTCATATTGGACTCGGCTGATGATATTGATAAAGTGGCGGCTAACCTTGCATTTGCGTTAACACTTTATAGCGGGCAAATGTGCACGGCACCGCAAAACTTTTACATTGCGGAAAGCGGAATCAAGACTCCCACAGGTGTTGTTTCCTTTGATGAATTTGCGAAAAAGTTCACCGATAATATTAATGCATTAGTAGATAATCCAAAGGCTGGGCCGTTTGTGCTTGGCGCGATTCAAAATAAGAAAACATGTGAACGCGTGGCTGATGCCCGGTCTTTACCAGGTAAAGTCTGGCTGCAATCACGATCGATCGAAAACCCACAATTCAAAAATGCGCGTATAGCCACACCGATGGTATTGGAAATTGAAGCGCGTAATAAAGATTTGTATAGCAAGGAATTGTTTGGTCCGATTGCCTTGTTGATCAAAACAAAAACTACAGACGAATCCATTTCACTCGCGAAGGAGTTGGCGATTAATCACGGTGCAATTTCCTGTGGAGCGTATACAACCGATCCAGATGTGCGGGAAAAGATCGCGGATGAAATGTCCATGGCCGCAACTCCGGTGTCGTTTAATCTCGTTGGTGGGATTTATATGAATCAGAATGCCGCCTTCTCTGACTTCCATGTTACCGGCGGAAATCCTTCTGGCAATGCATCGTTCACAAATCCGGAATATGTGACAAGAAGGTTCACTTGGGTAGGTCATCGGGAGCCCGTCAAGGCGTAGGATTTACCGTAGTGCTGTTTTGTGAAAATATCTTCAAGTCGTGGTTAAAAAAACCAGAGCTTGATGGCCATACCAACGATAGAAATAATCATCACGCGTTTAATCCATTTTTCTCCTTTGTCAACGCTCCAACGGCTTGCATACCATCCGCCCAGCGCGTGACCAATTGCCAGAATCAGTCCGGTGATCCATAATATTTTCCCCTGATAGGCAAACACAATCACAGAAACTCCAGTATAAACGATCGCTGCAAATACTTTTACATAGTTACTTTTTACGAGACTTAAATTGTTCACGAGGCTTAACACTGCGATGACCAGGAAACCAATTCCGGCTTGAACAAATCCTCCGTAAATGCCAATGAAGAAAAAAAGAATAACACCTGTCACTTGATGTTTGAGGGAGAGCTTCTCAGCGCCATTGGATCGCAGCGGATCGTATAGGATAAGGAACACAGAAAGAAACATTACGCCGACAAAAATTTTATTGAAGACGTCATCGGCAATTTGAGATGCGAGTAGTGCACCGATCAATCCTCCGCCAAGTGACGATAAACCGAGATACAAACTGTAGGGCCATGGCAACTCAATATTTTTGCTTTTGAATCCGCCAACGGCAAAGATATTTTGAAACAAAAGGGCTACACGACTTGTGGCATTCGCACTTGTAATCGGAAGGCCGAGAAATGTTAGAATAGGAACAGAGAACAATGAACCCCCGCCCCCAACCGTATTTAAAAATGCAGCGAGAAAGCCTGTAAGAATGATTAACGGGATTTGATAGAGTTCCATACTATCGAACCGCTACCGTTCGTATTACGCGCGAAAAGATCGTTGGCAAAAATCGTTTCAAATAAACTCCCCAAACTTCTTTTCCGCCAATGTATACTTCCTCTTTTTCCGATTCCATGGCAGAGACGATTTTCTTGGCGCACTCGTTCGACGGCATTCCTTTATATTGTGCCTCGTCCATTTTGTTCAATGACGTTCCATCGCCAGTGAGCGCTGCATAGGTTGCAGTCGTGTGAACAAATCCTGGGCAAATCATTGACACTTTAATACTGTCTTTGTAATGCTCTGCGCGAACTGCGTCGAAAAATCCATGCAGAGCGTGCTTCGATGCCGCATAGCCCGACCGATATGGAGTACTAAATTTGCCAGTCAGGCTACTCACAACCACAAAATATCCCGATCGTTTTTTTAGAAAATGTGGAAGAATGAATTTAGTGATCGCAACCGCTCCAAAAAAATTAACATCCATAATGTGTTTGTCGACATCGAGTGTGGTGTCTTTTACGAGGCCGCGCTGCCTTACACCGCCATTGTGAACAACAATATCTACCGTTCCGAAAATCTGAAGCGCTGCTTCCGTTGATAAGCGCAACGTGGAGGATTGGGAAAGATCAAGCGGGAGAATGCGAATATTAGCCTGAGCTTCCCTGACACAATTTCCTTTCACTCGCTCAAGCTCTTCTTTTCTGCGAGCGGAAAGTATCAGTCGCGTTTTTTTCTTCGCCAATTCGTAGACCAGCGCTTCGCCAATCCCTGAAGAGGCGCCCGTGATCCAAATGACTTTGTTCGTGAGTTTTGCCATGGGGGACTAAAGTTATCGCGATCGTTGATACGTCACAAAATCAAACGTGTATATGTGTTTGTCATCTTTTGAATGCGGTCTTCGCTCTGTTTCTTTCCATACCGTCTTGTCAAAATCTGGAAAAAAAGTATCGCCTTGCACTGTTGCATGAATCTCCGTGAGGTAAATCTTATCAGCACGCTGAAGCGCTAAAGAATAAATCTCGGCTCCGCCGATTACAAATGCTTCGGGTTCATTATTTG
>CBQWHS010000768.1:0-2643 GCA_967728665.1 uncultured Chryseosolibacter sp.
GGTTGGAAGGACTTTCAGCACCTTCGGTAAATGTATTTATGTTTCGTCCTGCGTGCGTAAACATCGCCTCATCAGTATAGGCTGCAAGCATTTGTTCTTCAAATCCTCCATATCCTAGAAAAGAATAAACGTTGAATACAAATGCCTGAGACAATGGCCCATCAGCCCAAGTGGCTGTGCTTGATATTCTGTCCAGCGGTTTCGTGTCCAGAAAATCCTGGTTACACGAAAATGGAATAACCAAACAGGCCAACATTACTACAATTTTGATTGATTTATTTTTCATGGCTGGTTGTGTTAAAAGGTTAAACGGAAACCAACATTAATAATTCTGGCTTGCGGATAATATTGACCACTACCACTAACAGATTCCGGATCCCAGATCTTAAACTTATCCCAAGTAATCAGATTCAATCCATTGACATATACACGCACTGCGTTCAACCCAACTTTTGTTGTCGTTCCCACGGGAACATTATATCCCAACTCCAAATTTTTCAGACGCAGATAGTTAGTACTGTAAAGGTTATAGGTATTGTTACCAAAATTTCCTCCGGTGTAATATGTATCACCTCTAGTTGCTAACCTCGGATAAGTGGAGCTTGGATTGTCCACTGACCAACGATGGTCATAGCTGTACTTCAAGTAATTTCCAATATCGCCAGATTCCGTTCCCAATCTGAGTAGTCCACCGCTTGCTCCTTGAAACAATACAGAAAGATCGAAATTCTTGTATTGAGCGCTTAATGTAATACCATAGCTAAATGTAGGTGTGATTGTTTTATCAAGCCTCACCTGATCATCGCCGTTGATTTTTCCGTCTTTGTTCACATCCACAAACTTCAGATCACCAGGTCTGAGATTAGATGTCACCGAGCTATAATCAATTGGGTTATCACTTACATCTTGAGCAGTTTTGAAAACGCCATCTGCTTTATAAGCCAGGTAAGCTCCAAAAGGTTTACCAGTCTGTAATTGATAAGGAGGCGCTCCAGGAACTTCATCCATGAAAACAACTTTATTCCGTGCATAACCTCCGTTGAAACCTACCGAATATTTTATACCCGCAGCCTCTGCATTATAATTCACGCGGAAATCATAACCACGGTTATCAACACTACCTGCGTTTACCGGAGGCAACAAAGCTGTGATCCCTGATGATGCAGGAGTTGAGCCTGTTTTCTGAATTGAGATGTGATCTCTTTTGTTGTAGAAGTAATTCAGTGATACATCTAATTTTCCTTCGAGGAATGTTCCATCCAAACCGATATTTGAATTCTTGGCTACTTCCCATGTGAAATTAGGATTGGCAACAACTTGTTCATAAACAGTAGTGGCGACTTGGCTATTGATTGGATAGCTACCAGATGCATAGGCAGAGAGGTAAGCATATTCCTGTAGTTTATCATTATAATAAACCTGGTCATTCCCCATTTGTCCGTAGGATGCTCTAATCTTCAACAGGTTGATAAATTGCATATTCTCCATAAAGGACTCATTCGAAATATTCCATCCCACCAAAACGCCAGGGAAAAAACCATAGCGATGAGAAGGAGGATAAATTGATGAACCATCACGTCTTCCTACAAATTCCAACAAGTATTTTTCTTTGTAGTTATAAGTGAAACGACCGTAGTAACCTATGCGTGTTCTGTTATAAGTATTCTTGTTGTCATTTCCTCCCGATACCAATTGAGTCGTTCCTCCTGCGAAAGGTTGATCAATCGCGGAAGAGATATAGTCTCTCCTGTAAGCCTGGAAGAAATCTCCGGTGAATTTCTCACGCGTTGTTCCAACCATTACACCAATAGTGTGATCTTGAGAAAACGTCCTGTCAAAATTTAAGAGAGCTGTGACATTGGTATTGAAAACTGTTCCGGTTGATTGTGTAAGTCTTGGATCAGTAAACGTCGAGCGAAGTGATTTAGTCAACTTCGGAGTTACGCCATCAGCTTCGTAAGTAGTTTTGTCCCAAGTGTATAAATACCATGGAGTCTCCCAGACTTTGTTTCTGTTAATGGACTTATCAGCTGATCCAAGCAACGTAAGTTTCAATCCTTCAATCCATGGGTTGGTGATTTCAACTTTGCCATTTGACTGAACATAATCTGTTGGATTTTTCTGATATCCGGTTGCGTTTGTTGTAACAACAATCGGGTTCTGACCATTTTCGATATCAGGGCCTGGCAAACCGTTTGGCCAAACTTCAGGATCTGTAGGTCTGCCTCTCATGAGCATTCTGAAAATCGACCCTGCAGATTGCGTTGGGAAATTTCTAACTTCTTCACGCGCCATAATACCCAAACTTGTATTGATGTACTTGTTCACTTTCGCATCGAGGTTGATGCGGAAGTTGTATTGCTGGTAGTTGGTGGCCGAGTTTTTATAATATGCGTCCTGGTTAATGTATCCGATGGATGCAAGATATTTTACGTTGTCAGTTCCGCCACTGAGTTGCAAATTATGACGGGATTGTGGCGACCATTTCTTGAAAGCCGTTCCAAACCAATCCGTATTAGGATGGCCCCAAGGATCAGAGCCGTCTTTATATTTCTGAACGTCTGATGGACTGAAGTTTGAATTTATCTTTTGCTTTCCATCGGCAGAAGTATACGTTCCATTTTGCTGAATGCCTGCCCATCC
>CBQWHS010000769.1:0-2639 GCA_967728665.1 uncultured Chryseosolibacter sp.
GAAGTGCTGGAGGAATTGGAAAGGCAGTTGCAAAGAAATTTGCAGATGAAGGTGCCTGCGTCATCTTGAGCGACAACGATCAGAATCGATTGACTGAAGCCGAAAATGAATTTCGAAAACAGTATGGAAAAGATATTTTTTCGTCCACACCTCTTGATGTTACCAGCGGAGAACAGATTACAAATTCAATGAAGGCTGCAGCGCTCGCTTTCGGAGGAATAGATATCGTTGTTAACAACGCCGGTATTTCCATCTCAAAGCCGTTGGAGGAACACAGTGAAAAAGATTGGGATTTGTTGTACGACATTTTGGTGAAAGGCCAATTCTTAATGACGCAAGCCGCAGTGAATGTGATGCGCAAACAAGCACTCGGTGGTGATGTCTTAAACATCGTCAGCAAGAACGCGATGGTCTCTGGACCAAACAATGCAGGCTATGGATCCGCAAAAGCCGCACAACTTCATCTCAGTAGATTAAATGCAGCAGAACTTGGACCGGATAAAATTCGTGTGAATGTAATTAATCCCGATGCCGTTATTGCTGACAGTAAGATATGGGCAGGAGCTTGGGCTGAAGGCCGTGCAAAGGCGTATGGCGTTACCGTTGCAGAACTTCCAGCTTTTTACGCCAAGCGAACGCTCCTCAACGAAATTATTTTGCCCGATGACATCGCCAATGCATGCTTCGCTTTCACAGGCGGGCTGCTCAATAAGTCTACCGGAAACGTATTGAACGTGGATGGTGGAATAGCCGCTGGCTTTGTTAGATAAGACAAGGCATCGGCAATTGTGTATCAGGTATAGAGTTGAACGTCATAGATTATTTAATTAGAGGAAGGAAAAGCTATGAAACTAGAGAAGAACCGGATCAGCGATCACAACGAATCACTTTTTAAAGAGCACAAACGGAAATTCGATTTTGTCGCCAGCGAAATAAAAAATATAAGCAACGTTCTTGAAAAGCTTGTTGATTTTCAGATCGCCATTCCAAGTTGGGCATTAGGAACAGGCGGAACACGCTTTGGCAGATTCGCGGGAGCAGGTGAACCTCGTTCACTCGAAGAAAAGATTGAAGATATCGGACTGCTTCATTCGTTGAATCGATCCAGTGGTGCAATCTCCCTTCACATTCCCTGGGATATTCCAAAAAATGCAAAAGCAATCCGCGCCCTCGCAGCACAACTTGACGTCCGTTTTGATGCCGTAAATTCAAATACATTTCAGGATCAGAAGGATCAGCAGCACAGTTATAAATTTGGATCGTTACAACACGTAAAAAAAGATGTTCGCGACCAGGCTATTGATCACAACCTGGAAGTGATTCATTATGGAAAGGAGTTAGGGTCTGAAGCCATTACAGTCTGGCTGTCAGATGGCTCTTGCTTCCCCGGCCAATTGAATTTCAGAAGAGCGTTTCAAAATACGCTCGATGGTTTGCAAAAAATATATGCAGGGTTGCCCGACAACTGGAAAATGTTTGTAGAGTACAAGGCATTCGAACCAAATTTTTATTCTATGACGGTTGGCGACTGGGGGCAGTCATTGCTTTATGCGACCAAGTTGGGACCAAAAGCATTCACGCTTGTGGATCTCGGTCATCACCTTCCAAATGCCAACATAGAACAAATTGTATCCTTGCTATTGATGGAAAAAAAACTTGGAGGCTTTCACTTCAACGATTCTAAATATGGTGATGATGATCTTACGGTCGGCAGTATTCGTCCGTATCAATTGTTTTTAATTTTCAATGAGTTGGTTGAGGGAATGGATGATCGTGGAATGGACCATGCTTCCGACCTTGGATGGATGATAGACGCATCGCACAATGTAAAAGATCCATTGGAAGATCTACTGCAATCTGTTGAAGCGATAAAAATCGCGTATGCACAGTCGTTGATCGTTGATCGCAAAGCATTGATTGACGCACAGGAGGAAAACGATGTTGTGAAGGCGCAGGAAATTTTACAGCAGGCGTATCGCACCGATGTCAGGCCACTCATCGCCGAGGCCAGGCTCCGGGCAGGTGGCGCAATTAATCCTTTACAATTGTTTCGCGATGCAAAGGCTAGAAATGAATTAGTTAAAGAACGCGGGTCAAAAACAGTCGCAACTGGATTGTAATGCCAACATCTGTAATTGCCATATTCGATATCGGTAAAACAAATAAGAAAGTTTTTCTTTTCGATGAGGATTACAACGTTGTTTTTGAAAAGAGTGAATCCATTCCTGAAACGCTTGATGAGGATGGTGACTCATGCGAAAATTTGTCAGCATTGGAATTGTGGATCAACTCAACACTGAATACTTTCCTTTCAAAAAATGATTTCGACCTTAAAGCGATAAACTTTGCAACCTATGGCGCAAGCTTTGTTTTCATCGATGGTGATGGAACAAGCATTCCTCCTTTGTATAATTACCTGAAGAAATTTCCCCCGGCGTTATCACAGAAATTTTATGATCAATACGGAGGAGAACAAACTGTCGCTGCCGCCACCGCTTCTCCTGTTCTGGGGAACCTGAATTCAGGAATGCAGCTATATCGTGTAAAACATCTGTTGCCGCAGAAATTCGTGAAAATCAAATTTGCCCTTCACCTGCCGCAATATGCGAGCTTTTTACTAACGCACACTCCATACTCAG
>CBQWHS010000770.1:0-2609 GCA_967728665.1 uncultured Chryseosolibacter sp.
GCCAAATTTGTTATCGCGTCAAGCATATTTGGTCAATCGCTTTATGATTGGCAAGCGATTATCAGCGTTGTCGCTATCGCGACTCTAACGGTTGGAAATTTTTCAGCCTTACGTCAAAAAAATCCAAAACGCCTGATGGCATACTCATCGATCGCGCAATCTGGTTTTATGCTTGTTGGCGTTGCGGCATTTCTGATTCAAGGTCTGCAAACGCTTTTATTTTACGCATCGGTTTACCTCATCATGAACTTTCTGGTTTTTCTTTACTTAAAAGTTTTTGAAGATCACGGATACGAAACTATTTCTGATTATTCAGGGTCAGGCAAACGTTTGTTGTGGCCGTCTATTTTTCTGCTTGTCGGCCTTGTCTCTTTAACTGGCTTACCACCAACGGCTGGCTTCACAGGAAAACTCTTGATTTTTAGTTCACTCTGGCAAGCCTATGAGAGCTCGAATAAAGCAATAACGATTGTGTTGCTAGTTTTCGGATTGGTAAATACTGTGATTTCGCTGTTTTATTACTTGCAAATTCCCTATTACGCTTTTTTGAAAAGTGGCGGACGGACGGAAAAACCGAATTTAATTACGTTTGAAAATTTTTTTGGACTATTTCTGGTTGTAGTGTTACTAATTCTCTTCTTCGCACCGACTGTGTTGATGAGTTGGATTAATAAAATTAACTTTGTGCTTTAGTCGGCAACTGATCCTGACCCATCAGAAGCTGAACAAAACAAACAGAAAACTATGAGTGACCAGATTCTTCATGAGTGCGGAGTCGCGTTAGTCCGCCTGCGAAAACCGCTCTCCTACTACATCGAGAAATATGGCCCCACTTACGCCATGAACAAGATGTATATCCTCATGGAAAAACAAAGCAATCGGGGTCAGGACGGGGCAGGCGTGGCGAATATCAAAATCGATGTGGAACCCGGCCGTAGATACATCAGCCGATACAGGTCCATTAAATCGCAACCCGTCAGTCACCTTTTCAAAAAAATCGCCAAGAAATACAAGAAAGCTCAAAAGGCGGGCAAGAATAAATTCAGGGATGAAAACTGGCTCAAGGACAACGTTGCCTTCACGGGCGAACTTTGGCTGGGACATCTTCGCTACGGCACCCATGGATTTAACAGCATTGAGAATGTGCATCCATTTCTTCGTCAGAATAACTGGAGAAGCCGCAACCTGGTGATGGCGGGAAACTTCAACATGACCAACGTTGAAGAGCTTTTTGATATTCTCGTAAACCTGGGCCAGCACCCGAAGGAAAAAGTTGATACGGTGACTGTGATGGAAAAGATTGGTCACTTTCTGGATGAAGAAGTTCAAGCATTATTTGAAAAATACAAGGACAAATATTCGAATCGTGAAATCTCCGACATCATTGAAGATGAATTGAATTTGCAGCGTGTTATTAAACGCGCGGTAAAAGATTTCGACGGAGGATATACCATGGCAGGCTTGACCGGATCCGGATCTGCATTTGTTGTTCGTGATCCAAGCGGAATTCGACCTGCATATTTCTATGCCGATGATGAAGTTGTTGTTGTTGCGAGTGAAAAGCCCGCAATCAAAGCTGCGTTCAATGTCGAATACAATCAAATTGAAGAAGTTACACCAGGCCATGCCCTTATAATTTCCAAGAGTGGCGAATTTGAGCAGCACCAGGTAACTAAACCTCTGGAAAAACGCTCCTGTAGTTTTGAGCGGATATATTTTTCGCGTGGCAACGATCCAGACATTTATCGCGAACGCAAACAACTTGGACGGTTACTGGTTCCGCAAGTTTTACGTGCAATCAACTTCGATCTTAAGAATACTGTTTTCTCGTATATTCCGAATACGGCCGAAACTGCATTTTACGGAATGATGGAGGGCATCGAGGATTATCTTATCAACAAACAAAAAGAGATTATCATTGACGGCAAACCAACCGTTGATTCGCTTGATGATATCCTCACGTTCCGACCACGGGTTGAAAAACTTGTGTTAAAAGATGTAAAACTTCGTACGTTCATTACTGATGACGAACATCGCGATGAAATGGTGGCCAATGTTTATGACACCACCTATGAAGTGTTGAAAAAAGGAAAAGACACACTTGTTATTATTGACGACTCAATTGTTCGCGGTACCACGCTTGAGAAAAGCATTTTAAAAATGCTCGATCGCATCGGGCCGAAAAAGATCGTGGTAGTTTCCTCGGCACCTCAAATTCGTTTCCCAGACTGCTATGGAATTGACATGAGCAAGATGGGAGAGTTTGTTGCCTTCAGAGCCATGATTGGTCTGCTAAAGGACGTTGGCAAAGATTACATGTTGGGCGAAGTGTACGAAAAATGCATCCGTGCCCGCGGTCATCAAACCCAGCAGAATTATGTAAAACAACTTTATGAGCTCTTCACAGATGAGCAGATCTCGAAAAAGATTTCGCAGATCGTGAAGCCAGCTGAAATGAACGCCGAAGTCGAAGTTGTTTTTCAAACCGTGGAAAATCTTCACAAGGCTTGCCCGAAACATATCGGTGATTGGTATTTCACCGGAAACTATCCCACACCTGGTGGTATGAAGGTCGTAAACCGATCTTATATTAACTATATGGATGGGAA
>CBQWHS010000771.1:0-2607 GCA_967728665.1 uncultured Chryseosolibacter sp.
GAAGTTTACCGTAAAGTTGTCAGCTGATGGACAAACTATGACTGTTAACTCAATTTTACACCTGATGACCGCGGTTCCTTTTAATATAAATACTCAGAACCAACAATTTGTTTACGTAACAGAGGTTTGGAAGTTGAGCAATGATGGCAAGACTATTTCTGTTCAGGCCAATGCAAAAACAACCTTATCCGGCGATGAGCGTTCCTGGAAGACCGTATTCGATAAAGTCCGCTAGTATTCAAAGACGGTTTGAATCTCCAGATCCATTGCCTAAAAACAAAAAACCTCGAATCGTGATGATTTCGAGGTTTTCGCTTTGTTTGACTTTTACTCAGCAGAGGAGGAGGGATTCGAACCCCCGGACCCCGTAAAGGGTCTCCGGTTTTCAAGACCGGTGCAATAAACCGCTCTACCACTCCTCTGTGTTCGGTTTATTGAAATTTAGGCTGCAAATGTAGTTTTTTCCAGCTTCCGTGCAAAATTTAGTGGCAAAGAAAGATTTCCAAAACTGTCCGGCGCCCATTTACTCCTCTCAAAAGATTATCTCAAAATGATGGGATGGGCGATTGCTATAGCGATTCCAATCACGGCTTTCCTATTGAACATGCTTCTTCCGCAAATACAATATTATAGTGTACAGATGAATGTATGGAATGTCATTCTGAGTACGATGTTGTTGCTTGCACTTGGCCTTCTTACTATTGCATCTCAAACATATAAAACTGCCATGACGAATCCAGCGTTGACGCTAAGGAGTGAGTGATCTATTAGGCGTGGCAACTTCAGCAGTGCCCAAATCCGGCACCACCAGAATGGAATTTGTTGTCCTAACAGATTGTCCGGATGCGTTTCAAGCTGGCGCGCGAATTCCTAGTTGACCACAATTTTTACAAATTGGAAAATTACTGGTGAGACGAAATTTTTTCATCGATGTCAAAGATGCGCCAGCCAATAACAGGAATGTTAATCAGAGGAAAATGCTTTGTTTCGTTGGAGGTTGTATTGTCGCAAAATTTATTTCAGTTAGTAATCGATTTGAATCAGTTAGTAATCGATTTGAATTTGTTCAATAAACGAACACCACAACTTAGCATTTGCTGATCTAATTCAACGTTATAACCCGTCCTTCTTTTGCGGATCGTTTCGCCGCATCTAGTATCTCGACTACGATCATATTATTCTCAAGAGAGGAAAGGTCGGTTGGCTTTAGTTTTACTTGTCCGTGAACTACTGCTGCGAAATATGCAAAGGGATTATGAAAAGGAGCACTCGGTGGAGGTGACTCAGTAAATTCTTCAGCTGACTTCTCTGTGAGGCGTGACGTTGTTCCATTTCGATCAGCGATAACATAGCCTTTTGTTCCATACACCTCCATATCCTTTCGACCGAACGTCCAGTTCCACGAAGCCTGAATCACACCTTGCGCTTTTGGATAAGTCAGGATAATTGTTGCTTCATCATCCACGTTTGGATAAACATCAGGTTTGATTTGCTGAAGGACAGCAGAAACTTTTTGAGGACGTTGCCCCTCCATTAGCCACGTGATCAGGTTGGCGCCATAACATCCAAAATCTATCACTGCTCCACCACCGTTTAGTTTAGGATCTGTAAGCCAAGACAAGAATTCTTTTGTTACGCCAATTTCTTTTGGACCTTGATGTCCATCATGAACAACGATTTTTCTATAATCACCAAGTGAAGGTTTTAACTCCTGCACTTTCGCGTTGCTACCATACCAGGTGGTTTCATAATTTGTCAATAGAAAAATCCCATTTGCTTTGGCGAGCTGTTCCATTTCACGCGCATGTTCCAGGCTCATGGCCAATGGCTTTTCAACCATCACATGAATTTTTCGTGGCGCACATTGACGCACAGTTTCCAGGTGTTCATAAATACTGTTGAATGCAGCCACGGCTTCAGGTTGCGTTTTCTCAAGCAGTGCTTTCAGTGTCGGAAAAAGGAGTGATTGTGGGAGATTGAATTTTTTGAGATATCGCTCAGCAAGTTCACGATTTGATTCTGCGATTCCTACGATCTCAATATCACCATCATCGGCCCTCGATAATATTCCATTCACATGGTCATGCGTCAATCCATCAATTGCAATTCGAAACGGTTTGGAATTTTGTGCCATTGCGAGCATGGATAAAAACATCAGACCGAAAATGATGGATAATGATTTCATAGGAAGCAACGATAAGGTGTGATCTCTTTAAAGATAAGGTGTCACTTCAATATTTGAAAGGATAATTATGCCGATTCTAGGTAATGATTACAGAGGTCATCATTTTTGAAATTTGCAATGCAGGATCCGCGACTACAATTCCTTTTTTTGATAAGCGAAAAATAACTGACTTATCGGAATCAACGCCAAACCACAAATCGCGAAGGAGATAAAGGCCATACGCAGATTCAACGCTTGCGAAAGATAGCCGATCATGGGTGGACCGATCAGCATCCCAACAATTCCATACGTTGCGATGATAGAGATGACAATTCCAGCCGAGTATTTTTTTGAAACTCCAGCTAATGAATAGGTCATCGGTATTACGGGGGCGGTTCCAAATCCGACAAGGCAAAATCCGATAAGCGATGACCAGAAATAGG
>CBQWHS010000772.1:0-2607 GCA_967728665.1 uncultured Chryseosolibacter sp.
CTTTTGTTTTTGTGTCGACTGACGAAACAGGATCGCCAGTTATAATAACGTTTGACAAAAAGGGAAATAGAATTGATGGTTTGGGTTTGCTTGGCGACTGGGGAGGTAATGATCCAAGCATTGGGACAACGGAGTTAGCAATAATTAATAAAGACTTGACAATTCAACTAATTGACAGCACCTGGACTTATGACTTAAGTTCGGACGGTGACAGGATTGAAAGTTCTGGAAAATTAGAAGCGAGAGATGAATTGTACAGAATTCTTGACTCCGGAAAAATTGAAAAGATTCGATAGCCGCGCCAGCACACAATCGAGTAGACGGCCTCACCGGACTTAACCGGTGAGGTGCGCCTCTCACACCACTGTACGTACGGGCCTCGTATACAGCGGTTCATTAAGTTGTGGAGATACTTTTTCGTAATAGGAAATTAAAGATTCATACCCACGCCTCGCTAATCTCTCTACTGTGATCGTTGTTCCAAGTATCGGACTTTGAGCTACTGCCCAACCTCCCATTCTTGTTCTACTCCATGCATAAGCTTGACCTTGCCGGATTCCTAACCGAATCAGATTCTTTCTTTTTCGTTCAGGTTTCTTCCAGTCTTCCCAGATGCAATATCTCAGTCTGTTGCGCAGCCAGCCATCAAGCTCTTTGAGTTTGGTTTGCATGTTTGCCATGCGGAAATAATTAATCCATCCCCGATAGAGTTCCTTTAACTTAGCAATGCGCTCACTGAAAGTATGAGCAGTAGTTTTCTTTGTGATCAGTTTCAGTCCTTGCTTTAACGTCTTCCATTTCTTTTCCGAAACCACAATCTGGTACTTGCCTTTCACACCTTTCTCATAAACCGGGACGAACCTGTGACCCAGTATTTCGAATTGCACTGGCTTGCGTATGCCGCTCTTCTCGCCGTTGATGGGAAGCTTCAATCTGTTTTTCAGAAACAAAAAGATGCTGTTACCAATTCTGCGTGCTGACTTCTTGTTGTTAACATAAATACTAAAGTCATCAGCGTAACGAACATAGCGGTGACCTCGCTGCTCCAACTCCTTATCCAGCTCATGCAACATGATGTTGGATAATAGCGGACTCAGCGGACTGCCTTGCGGAATTCCCTTCCTGCGTTTAACAAGCTTGCCCTCGATCACGATAGGTGCGCGGAGCCACTTACGAATTAATCGCAGAGTAGAAGGGCACTGTACCTTGATATACAACAATTGCAAAAGTATTGCATGGTCCACTTCATCAAAGAAGCTTTGCAGGTCTATGTCTACAATGTAGTCGTAGCCTTCATGAATGTTCTTCTGAGCTTGCTGAACAGCCTGATGTGCGTTCCGGTTCGGACGGAAACCGTAGCTGTGTTCTGTAAACTCCAGCTCAAACTTCTGACTGATAATTTGACTCACTGCCTGTTGCAGTAACCGATCTACAACGGTAGGGACGCCTAGCAGACGTGTCTTTCCATTTCCTTTCGGGATCGATACCCCAAGGATTGAATCAGGGACATAGCTGCCTTCATTAATCGCTGTGGTGATCTGTTTCAGATTCTCTTTCAGGTAGGAAGGCAGTGCCTTTACAGACATACCATCAACACCTGCAGAACCCTGATTGACCATTACCTGTTTGCAGGCACTGCGAATGTTCTTGCCGCTCAAGATCTTCTCAATCATTTTCTTACGTTTTGTTTTCTCTGTTCCGCTTATTGCAAGGCTGATCGTCAACCGGAAGCTGTCCGTTATGTCGATGATCTCCTTACAGAATTTGGAACAACTTAATGTTCGTTCCTTCATTGACCTGTGAGACCTCCGCAGTGCTTACGGCTCGTTGAAGTCAACTACTATGAACTCTGCTGACTTCTCCTTAATGTCCACGACATCAGGAGACCTCCCCAGGTAAGAGCATATTCCTTCATCCGATTCCTGCGGTATCTACTGAAAGAAGTTTGTTGGTTACGGACCTCATGAAGTTGTGCTCACTTATCCACTTCTTTCAGCCTCGGTATACCGTTTCTGTTCGTCAGTACCGGAGTTTGTAGTTTCGCTTCCTTCAGTGCTTGCCTCGCGGCAAACCACCTTGCGACTTACTAACAGGCTTCACCAACTCGCCTGTGAGAGACTTGCACTCTCTGGAATATTAAAGGTATCTTCGATACCTTTGCCCATGCTGGGCGCACACAATGTGCATATTTCATTGCGGGTGTTCCGTGTTACACTATAGTTTTTGTTTCTCAATTTAGCTGATTCACGCGGGACAATTTTGCAGCAGGTCGCGCTTGTCATGGTCGATGGCCATTTAACAAGGGGCTCCTAACCCCGCAACGCGTTATGCACCCACGTTGTGTGCAAGCGCTAAAAAAGATTCATCATGGTTGACAAATTATTTTTAGGATTAGTAATTACTTGTGCGTTGACAATGTGTTCGGAAAAACCGAAGACGAATGAAAAGATTGAGAATAAGGTGACTGAGATAGAGTCGTTCAAAAGTGTTTATGATACTCTTGATCAAATGGAAATACCTATTACCATCACTCCGGACAGTTGGGGAGATCTCTACGAAAAACATGTAGCAAAATACGGACTTAGACAAGGGGAGAATACAATAGAC
>CBQWHS010000773.1:0-2605 GCA_967728665.1 uncultured Chryseosolibacter sp.
CGGTTGATAGTAATTTCTGAAAATCATCTCAAAAGCAGTTATATCGCCCGCAATTAGCGCCTGTATTTGCTGTTGTTCAGGTAAATCCACCACGTTTGAGTTCAGTAGGTGTAATTTACGGCTTTGCGGGTGTTTGAGTTATGACAATTCAAGAATCAATTACCCCCAGTTATAATTTTAATTTTTCAGATAGATTCAATTATCCAAAATGGTGAATCACTTAGGACTTCAATGGGTCCATCTGTCTCGACTAGTAACTCATTGTTATGAACCTCTCTGCCATTTACCTTGAGTTTTGAATTACAATGAAATCCTAAAGTGGCGTCCGCAGGCAACCATTTATAATACCGTTTCGAGCGAACAAAAGACCATTTACTCATTTCAGAAAGAATCGTTATATCCATTGTGGCAGTAAACTCTTCCAGCCGATTTAAATGAAGTTGCGGATTCCCGAGTAAGATTGAAACATGAAACTGCTTTATGCTTTGCAGGAAATAGAGGGCCGTTCCAAGAAAATCGTCATTGCTTTCAATGAGTCTAACGGGTGTTTGGTGCGCAAGTACCTTTTTGAAACGATCCACATCTTTGCCAACAACTACATCAATTTTAATTCCCCACATCGACACTTCATCGATATACTCGGCCATTGCAATGACCAGGGGTGCCCACTCCAGCAATGGTTCTGCTTGCACGTAACTTGCATCTGCAATAATCAATGCGGGTTCTTGCCCTTCTTTTACAAAATGATGAGAAGACATCTATAGCTTCGATTTTGACTAATTAAAGGATTTTTACTGTAAAACTGCGATTTCCTCGTGAATTGAAGTTTTTAGTTTGTGCCTTTGACTTAAATTGCGCGATAACTTTACAAATGTTAACCGCAGACGACTGCTACGCTACCTTTTCTCAAAGTATATCCGATTATCATAAAAGAGATAACGTTGATGCCACTTTTGTGAATCCTTTTACACCAGGATCATTTCAAGCGCTCTTGTATTTGAAGAACTGGATTGACACCGTTCAATGGCATCTTGAAGATATTATCCGCGATCCAAAAATTGACCCATTAGTAGGTATGACTATTAAAAGAAGGATTGATAAATCGAACCAGGACCGGACGGATACTGTTGAGAAGATGGACGACTATTTCCTCAATCAGTTTATGAACGTAAAGCCTTTGCCGGGTGCGCGAATGAATTCGGAAACTCCTGCATGGCTCCTTGATCGAATGAGCATTCTCATGTTAAAAATTTACCACATGCAGGAACAGGTCGATCGATCAGATGCCTCGGAAGAACATCACAAGAAAGTTTCGATCAAACTTTCGATTTTAAACGAGCAAAAAATTGATATGCGCTCAGCGTACGATGAGTTAATTGAAGACATCCAAACTGGGAAGCGCAAGTTTAAAGTGTATAGACAAATGAAGATGTATAATGATTCTTCATTAAATCCCATTTTATATAATCAATCGAATTCCTAAAACAATTTAGAACTCTACTTAAGTACTCTTTCGTGCAGTTAAAAAAAATACTGATTCTCCGTTTTTCTTCCATGGGCGATGTGGTGCTTCTCGTTCCGGTTGTCAGAGCACTGGTCGCTGCACATCAAGACGTTGAAGTTACCGTTGTTACACGTCCACACTACGCTCCTTTTTTCTATGATATTGAGCGTGTCGTTTCGTTCCCGGCGGATGTTGACTACACTTACAATGGGGTTTTTGGAATGCGTGACCTTTTCAGAACATTGATTCGAAAAGGTGATTTTGAAGTGGTGATTGACATGCACGATCACATCCGAACATTTTTCCTACGAACTCTTTTTAAAATTTTTGGAACGCCTGTTGTTGTGTTTAATAAGGGTCGTAAGGAAAAAAATGCCTTTACCAGAAAAGAGAACAAAGACGTTACCCCATTGCCTCATACGGTTCTCCGATATAAGGACGCAGTTGAAAAAGCTGGATTCCCGTTGACGTTGGAACAGCCTCCATATTTCACATTGAACGATTCTATTCAGGCGACTGCCGCAGATTGGTTCGTACAACGTAATCTTCAGAAAAAAGAGAAGTGGATTGGCATTGCTCCTTTCGCCATGCACGGTTCCAAAATCTGGCCATTAGAGAATTATACTTTGGTAATTGAAAACATATTGCAAAAGACTCTGGCTAAATTTTTCATGTTTGGTGGTGGCTCAAGGGAGGTAAAATATTTCGAGAGTCTTAAACAAAAATTTCCCCATAATGTTGAGATAGTTGCAGGGCAACTCAAGATCCGACAGGAAATTGCTGTCATGCAACAGTTGGATGTGATGCTTTGTGTGGATTCGTCAAACATGCATCTCGCAGCGTTGTCAAACATTCCATTAGTTTCAATTTGGGGTGGTACACATCCGGATGTAGGATTTGGTCCGTTCAAACAGGGCGAAGAAAGTATCATCCAAATCAGTCGTGAAGAATTACCTTGCCGGCCGTGTTCCGTTTACGGTCGCGACACTTGTTATATAGGAGGATTCCCCTGTCTTACCAGGATAACAGCAGAAAACATTGCTGCCCGTATTTTTGAAAAAATCTCTTAGCAAAATTCAATGACCAAAAAAATTGACACGA
>CBQWHS010000774.1:0-2602 GCA_967728665.1 uncultured Chryseosolibacter sp.
CAGGTAAAATCGGGTCTCAGTTCATCAGACGAAATTGCTGAACGTGCATCTTACCTTGTTGACAGTGAAAGTTTTATTACAACAGTTAACTAGCCTATGCTGACAATGAAAAAATATTGGATAATTCGCGGTTTGCTATTGGTGATAGTACTCGTAACGGTCAACTGCGAAGAGAAACAATCGACAGCGATGGCGCCACCCGCTACTACAATTCCAGCTTCAAACGAGATGATGTTCAACGATAGTCAAATGAAACTGGCAAACATCACCACGGAAGCGGTAACGATGCGCGACATTGGAGAAAAAATAGTGCTTAATGGAAAGTTAGTCACAAATGAAGACAACGTTGAAGTAGTTAGCGCACGCGTGAGCGGTAGGATCGAGAAACTTTTTGTGAAGGAAACAGGCAAAATAATTACAAAGGGAGAACCTTTGTATGAACTGTACAGTGAACAATTGTTAACCATGCAAAAGGAATTTTTATTTGCAAAGGAACAATATGAAACGTTGGGCGCCGATGAAAAAAGATACGCTTCCTTTCTCGCTGCAGCGGAACGAAAATTGGTTTTGTTTGGAATGACAAAGGAGCAGATCGGCAAACTGGTTAACGCTAAAAAAGCGGACAGTCGAATTACTTTTGTGTCACCGTCCGCCGGTATTACACGGCAAATAAATGTAAGCGAAGGCCAGAGTGTCCAGGAAGGCACAACGCTTTATCAACTGGAGAATATTCAAACGCTTTGGGTTGAGGCCGAGCTTTATCCATCGGAAACAACACTTATCCGCATCGGTGATCTTGTTGAGGTGAGCGTTGATGGCGTTGAAAACTTACAAGCCAGGATAACTTTTTTAAGTCCGGAGATTCGTGGCAATTCTCAGGTCACTATTCTGCGTGCCGTAGTAGACAATCACGATGGTGTTCTGCGAGCGGGCACTCAAGCTCAGATTTTCCTTTCCAGATCACAAAAGAAAACAATCACTTTACCAATCGATGCTGTAATTCGAGACCAGCACGGCGCACATGTTTATGTGCAACAAGGTCGCAATACTTTTCGTCCAAGAATGGTGAGTCTTGGCATAGAAGATGGTAATCGTGTGGAAATCACAGAAGGACTAAATGAAGCGGATACCGTAGCAATGACCGGTGCGTACCTTATTTACAGTGAATATATTTTGAAACGGGGCGCCGATCCAATGGCCGTTCATCAGCATTAAAAAACGGAATTAAACAAAAACAGTAAACACTATGAAGAGAAAAACAATTTACGCGTCAATATGTTTTGCAATTGCAGCAAGCATGCTCTTTAATTGTTCGGGCAACAATAAAGATGAGTCGACTTCCGAAACATCTGAGGATACCACAAAAGTAGTCTCAGAGAGCGCTACCATATTTACTCCGCAATTCCAGGTTGATACACAATTTCAACAACAACTTGCCAGTGTGTTCCAATCTTACGTTTCATTGAAGGACGCATTTGTTGCCTCGGATGTAGCAAAGGTCAAAACCGAAGCAGTCGGAACAGCAGAAGCCTTAAGCAAAGTGGATATGAAATTAGTCTCCGGTGCAGCGCACAATGACTGGATGAATTTTTCAATGCCCATTCAAAATTCTTTGCGAGAAATTGAAACGGCTTCGGATATTGAGGCGCAGCGAAAATCTTTCAGTACGTTGTCGGATAATCTCTATAAAAGCATCAAAGCTTTCGGTCTTGGAGGCAAAGACGCGTTTTATGAATATTGCCCAATGGCGTTTAACAACCAAGGTGGATATTGGTTGAGTGACCAATCTCAAATCCGCAATCCATACTTTGGTGAAAAGATGCCAACGTGCGGTGAGGTCAAAGAAAAACTTAATTAAATCAACACATTAAACAATTTAAAAATTATGAAAAAGCAAATTTCAATTCTCATGATGATGCTGGTAGCTGCGGTGTCATATGCACAACACGATCACAGCGCACATGCTGGTCATGATCAGTCAAAAACATCCCCGTCATTCAAAGATGAAAAAGTAGGATCGGCTTATGGCCATTATATTCACCTTAAAGACGCACTCGTTGCCTCTGACAAAAGTGAAGCAAGTAAGGCAGCTGTTGAATTGCAAAAATCGTTGGCTTCTGCAACTGCGAAATCATTGGCGGAACAGGCTGGGAAAATCAGCACTGCTTCTTCGATTGATGATCAGCGTAAACTTTTTTCGACGCTTAGCAATGATATGGCCGCGTTCGTAAAGGGTGGCAAACTTTCTGCTGGCGCGGTTTACATGGACTATTGTCCGATGGCCAATAACAACCAAGGCGCGTATTGGCTTTCCAATGAGAAGCAAATTAAGAACCCCTACTTTGGGGACATGATGCTGACATGTGGATCTGTTAAGGAAACTATCCAATAAAGTTAAATTTATCCAACGGGAGAGACTTCGAACAAATTCAGCATGAAAGTTCGAAGTCTCATCCGTTTAATGATCCGAAGTGGCAGCGCCTTCGTACCGACATCTCCTGTGGCAGAAGGCGTAATGTAAATTACCCTGCATTGCTAAAGTAATCGTCAGACAACCAGTAAAAACCCGATACAGAGGTTGTGCATCGACTTTGCTTTAACC
>CBQWHS010000775.1:0-2602 GCA_967728665.1 uncultured Chryseosolibacter sp.
ACAAGTGGATTGATGTATGCATACATGCTGACGATTGTCATTGGCAATTTTCGCAGTGCGTATGAGTAAGAAGCATAGGCGATCAGCGAACCGAATACAATTAGATATAATAGTGAGTATCCGGCTTCTGCGCTCCAGCTCACCGATGAAAGATCATCGAACATCAAACTCAATGGGAAACACCAGAGTCCTCCGAAAAACATTTGTAGTCCAGCGTTTACAAACGGATTACTATCGGTGTTCTTCTTCTTTATCCAAATGCTGCCTCCCGCCCATGCAAGCACAGCCATGAACGTCATTATAATTCCGATGAGGTATTCCGTTTTTGAAAACTCGCTTACGTGTTCACTGAAAATTAACAGCACTCCTATTAGTCCAACGGCTACTCCCAGCACAATTGGTAACGTTGGTTTCTCGTCTTTACTTAATCCAAGGTTGATCAGGATAACAACAACGGGCATCAATGAGCAAATGATTGCGGCAATTCCACTTGGGATGTGCATCTCCGCCCACGCGACCAATCCGTTTCCCAAGGTCATCATGAAAAATCCACCAATAGCCTGACGCCAGATTAAATCTTTACCGGGAAATGAAACTTTACCAACGGTTATCAAAAATGAAACAAGGATAAACCCAGCCGTTGTCTGACGCAACGCTGTAAATAAAAAAGGCGGAAAGTGCATCACTGCAATGCGCAGCGCTAAATAAGTTGTGCCCCATATCAAGCAGACTGCTGCAAGGGCTATGTAAGCGATTGTATTTTTATTCTTCATTGAAAATCAACTTTAAGTTTTTGATAAGAGGCTCGCGTGCCCTGCTAAAATTTTCCAGCCAGTGTCAATTTTTACCCACGTGTCTGTCACCCGGAGTTTCACGTCAAACGGTCTTCCATCATAAATACCTTTTTGATGAAGGATGCCCGTGAGCACAGCCGTGTTGCCTGTTGTTATCACTTCCACATTCTCTGTCAGATTTATTTCCATGGACAGCAAAGCAGAATTAATTTCCGAAAGGATTTCCTGTTTTCGCTTTTGCCTACCGGATGAAGTCGTCAGCACGAAATCAGTTGCGTAAAAATCCGCTGCAGCGTTAGAATTCTTTTTAATGATCAGTTCGTTCAGCGCGATGTCGGCAAGTTTAACCTGTTCAACAGCATTTGTTGACTGACCAAACGACACCGATGATAGGATAATTAGCGCAAGTAAAAGGAACTGTTTCATAGGAGTATTGTGTAAGCAAATTTTCTCTTAAATACGGATAGAAAACAGTTTCAGTTTCGGAAACTTTGACCAGATCAGTTAAGATCGAGTTCGCTCATTCTTTTGCTCTGGTGCAACCTGAAGCCGATAGATTTGGTAACTTAAAAGGAGTTCGGCTCCACTTCTTGGAGAATTTCCCGCAGCGTACATTTGAGAAAACACAATTGCGAGGTAACTATCAAGCAAAATTTCCGCACTCTTGTCACGCAAGATGTAGTTTACCGGATAGTTACACGTCAATCACGCTTGACAATTTAAGCGCTCTCCCTACAGTGGAAGTTTCGGAGTAGCCGGGAAAATATAGGATCTAAATGAACTTCTAATACTCATAAATTATAGAACTATGAAAAATCTAAAATTGACGCTATCTCTTATACTTATTACGTACGCGGCAACTCTCTTCTGTTGTGCCTCCTCAGTATTCGGGCAGTCTAAAAACACAATATCAACATTAGGGGAATTGAAATTCACAACCACAGGCGAACTTGAAATTCACTCATCAGCCACTTCATCGCAAAATGATTTTGATTTTTTGGTAGGTAAATGGGTATTGAAAGACAAAAAACTTAAGTCGCGTTTAACCAACAACAACGAATGGATCGAGTTTGAATCGACTGTTGAAATGCATAAGCTGCTAAATGGAATTGGTAACATGGACACCTATAGAACAATTATTGACGGCAAACCTTTTGAAGGAATAGCGATTCGATTATTTAATCCACAAACAAAACTCTGGAGTATTTATTGGGCAGACAGTAATGTTGGGGTGATGGATCCGCCTGTAGTAGGATCGTTTGAAGGAAACATTGGCAAGTTTTATTGCAAAGACAAATTTAAGGGAAAGGATATTGTGGTAGTATTTGTTTGGGACAAAACCGATCCCGACAACCCCGTTTGGAGTCAGGCATTTTCTCCAGACAATGGCAAGACCTGGGAAGTGAATGCAACCAATACATCACATCGGGCAAAGTGAACATTAAATAGTTGAATTTTTTTTACTTGAATAAAAGAATCAAGCAAAAATCGAGTAGAAAAATAATGACGACCATGACCTTCGACCAAGAGCACTCGCTTTTGCTTGTTGTTTAGCTTTTTGCATTGATTTTGTCGACGAATCAAACTATCGCTTTCTTTCTTGGATCATTATCCTGTCATTCTTTGACGCTAGACAAGACCCAAAGAAAAATTAGAATAATACCTAGAAACATGGAGGCGCGTATTTTGCATATGGACTCTAAAATTATTTTAATCCAACCTTGGATTTAATTGTCCTTTTCCTAAATTCGCGTCAAGTCGAAGGTTAAAGTTTTAGAGAGGGTCTTTCTTTAACCTATCCGAGCCCT
>CBQWHS010000776.1:0-2590 GCA_967728665.1 uncultured Chryseosolibacter sp.
CACTACATATTATGACTGGAAGAATACATACAAGATGATTCGCGAATTACAACCCAATATTGTGATATGGAATGATGGAGGCGACAGAGGCGATCTCCGTTGGGTCGGCACTGAATCCGGATATGTAGGTGAAACAAATTGGAGTTTGCTGAACGCAACAGGAGAAGTAGAATGGAACATGTTGCACCATGGCCTGGAGTCAGGCGATTCGTGGGTTCCGGCCGAAGTAAACACTTCTATCCGACCTGAGTGGTTCTATCATCCGAGTGAAGACACCAAGGTAAAAACGGTTCCGCAGTTGATGGACACCTATTACAATTCCATTGGACGCAATGGAACGTTACTCCTCAATTTCCCGATCATGCCAAATGGTCTGATTCATGAAAATGATGAAAAGGCAGCATTGGAATTCGGTGCAACCGTTAAGGCTTCTTTTGCAGAAAACCTTGCAGAAAAAAAGAAAGCAAGCGCTTCGAACGTGCGCGGTGATGCAAAACAATTTGGAGCAGAGAATGTAGTGGATGATAATAAAGATACGTATTGGGCAACTGATGATAGTGTGACAACATCGTCAGTGATCATTGATTTTGAAAAACCAACGTTGTTCAACCGATTCCTCGTACAAGAATATATTCGTCTAGGACAGCGGGTGAAATCTTTTACGGTGGAAGCATTCATCGATGAAACTTGGAAAGAAGTTGCTAAAGGCACGACCATCGGATATAAACGTATCCTTCGTTTTCCTGGAGTACTGACAGCGAAAGTGCGTTTCAGTATTACCGATTCAAAAGGTAGTCCGGTAATTTCCAACATCGGAATTTACAACGCACCGGTCTTTCTGAATGCTCCTACGATTATAAGAAATCAATCCGGTGAAATAACCATCACGACAAATGACGTAGGACCTTATTTCTATTACACATTCGATGGCAGCGAGCCAACTCAACAATCAAAAAAATATACCGGCCCTGTTCCTACAGATGGAAAAATAGATGTAAAGGCAATTGCGTACGATCCTGCTACGTATAAGAGCAGCCCGGTAGCGATTGAAAGGTTTGATATTTGCCGAAAGGATTGGAAGATTGTTGGAGCCGAAGATGACAAAGCATACTCAATTCTCGATGGTAATATTTCGACCACATGGCATCAGCACAATGGCAGAATGCCTGTGGACCTTGCGATCGATTTTGGAAGTGAACAGAATTTAAATGGTTTCAAATATCATCCCGATCAGGGCATGTGGGGTCCTGGCATTATTACGCATTATGAGTTTTATGTTTCCTCTGACGGCAAAAAATGGAACCTCGTAGATCATGGAGAATTTTCGAATATCAAAAACAATCCTGTTTGGCAGATCAAAAATTTTCCTAATAAAAAAGCGCGTTATATTAAGCTAACGGCTTTGAAAAATACCGAAGGCAATGATAACGCAGGGTATGCTGAAGTAGATGTGATCACGAATTGATCATATCTTTTGTAGCGTTTAAAAAACACAAATAATGTGAACGGCTATTTCCGAAGGCTTGTAGTAACTGCCACTGTTTGGACCGGTTTCTTCGAAATCACAGTAAACAAGCTGAGCTGTTGAATACGGAATATGTTGTAAAGGGAGAAAGATTGTTAGTCGCTTGCTAATTTCGCCATTGTTTGTCGAGCGATAAACCGTTGTAGCAAAATGCAGAGCGCTAATGCTACGGTAATTACCAATAACAGGAGAAGACCATTGGATGCACTTTGCAACACAAGTGTCAACAGCAGAAAACATACCTGGAGCGCCACAATAGTCATCACTGCTTGCCGATGGCTTAGACCCAACTGAAGAAGTGAATGGTGAATGTGCCGTTTGTCGGCAGTGAGTGGTGAGATTCTGAGTTTTAGACGAATAATAATTACCCTAAGTGTATCAACAATTGGAATAATCAATATCGAAATCGCAGTCGGTATGGTTGCATTAAACTTCCACCAGGAACTTTCTGCCAGAGAAAAATTGCTGTTGATAAATTTGATCGTCAAAATTGACAATGAAGTACCAATGACGAGCGAGCCGGTGTCGCCCATAAATATTTTTGATGGTTCCCAATTAAAAATTAAAAAAGCCAAAGTTGCGCCAAGCAAGCCGAGTGAAATAATACAGTAGAACGATTCCCCGTTTATGAAAAACCAAAAGGCATAAAACGAAAGAATAATACTTGAGACGGATGCGGCAAGACCGTCAATACCATCAATTAAATTAAATGAATTCGTCAGGATCACTATAGTAATACAAGTGACGATAAATGAAAGAACCGGGTTTAATTCAAAATCAATCAATCCATAAAGCGAGACAAGTTTGATGTTCAACAGGCCATAGATGAAAATGGCAGTGGCAAATTGTGCGATTAATTTTGTTAGCGGGCGTATGTGAAAATGATCGTCTAATAACCCCGCGACAAACGGGACAGATAAAACATATGCGATCTTAAAAAATTCATCATTCGAATATATTAACAAGCCACACCCAATTAGAAATCCAATGAAAATAGCGATTCCACCCCTTGACGGAGTAATGCGTTGATGAATTCTTCTCCCAGCGGGAAGTTCAAAGAGTCTT
>CBQWHS010000777.1:0-2585 GCA_967728665.1 uncultured Chryseosolibacter sp.
ACAATATTGCCGATATACATGAAGGCAACCCGATAAGTATTGAAAACCTTATTGTGCATTTTTGTGCCAAAGGCAATGGCTACCTGATACAGGAAAGAACATTTGTAGAAAAGATGGGCGCCAGTACCACGCCTATAATGAAGGATATACATTAGGATTTATGATCTCAGATTTGTGATGTGTGATGTGTGATTTGTGTGTTAATGAAGCACTTTTCAAATAACACAAACTGAAACTATTAAAAGACATGAACCGGGATTACGGGCAAGTAAAAACCTGACCCTTTGCGTCCCAGACATAAATACAAACATTAGTGGCAACAATTGATTCATTCGACTCATTCAAAATGCTTAGACAATTATCTTTACTGTTATTGCTGATCTTTGTGTCGGGTTGCAATTTTGCCCAAGAAACAACACTTCCATTAACGGTCGAATTGAAGCTGGATAAGCTTTATGAAATAAAGCAACCGAAGGGATATTTCCAAACGGATATTGACAAGAACCATTACGAAATATCAGGTGATTCGGCAATCGAAAAAAGATTTGAGGTTGAAGTAACAATTAGGAACAGTTCCAAGAAATCGGTTTTCATTTGGCTAATGTACTGTTCCTGGGAAGATAACTTTCTAGTTAACAACAATTACATGTCCTTTCACGGTAGTGAGTGCGACAAAAATTTCCCGAGAGCTGTAAAAATAAAAGCAGGTGATAGTATCACAAATAAAACAACGCTGATCAAATCCATCAAGTTCGATTACCCTGACAAATACTCCATTTATGGAAAGCAAGTTGAAACCACAAAAGTTGGGCTTATTATTATCAATGACATCTATACCGACAAATACTCGGAGTACGAAATTGCGATGGAAGATAAAAGTAGATGGTCCATCATTTGGAGCAATCCACTATACCTTCTAACATCGGAAGAGGCAAATCCTAAACCGGTAGTTATTCCAGTTTATGGACCAAAAAAAAATCGATGTGACAATAAACTGCAATGCACACAGCAAGGACATTTGCAATAGCATGTTTTTCGTAATAAACATCGGCAACAGAGCCCTTATTAGCAGCGGCTCCGGCAGACGAAGTGCTATTAACCTTTTGTTGCTATCTTCAGCATATTTTTTTCAATTGAGCATTTGTTATAGGCAGGCACAGCGCTATTGTCATGCCATCGCAAATGCTCACCGTTAGTGACTATAAACCATGACACTAAAAATGGCGAAAATATTGACGATTTTATTCCTGACTTTTTTCAATCTTGTTAATGGCCAATCCGATAGTCTATATATTGACGGCTTAGAAAAATATAAAATTGTTGTTGACTCCTTAGTAGCAACATTTCAAAATGCAGAAGCAAACCTTAAACAATCGGTAGAACACTATAAATGTATTGGAACTGGTGGAGGAACAGCCTATTTATACGAGGATTCTAGCGGAACAAACGCCTTGAAATTAATATATTCGGACAATTGTGAAGCCATAGAAACCAAAAACTTTTATTATTTTGTTCAAAACAAAATTGTGTTGTTGTTGCGAACAGTTGGAAATAGCACATATAAAAGATACTATAAAGACGACAAGCCCATTGCATTAACAAAATCTCCGAGTAAGAATAAGAAAATAATAGTTATCGACAACTTGAAGACGGATACAAACTTTATTCAAAATTGAAACGTTGACAGTATAGCCCTGAACGTATCGCCATTTTACAAATTCAGATTAAGTAAATTTTACGTGCAAATATTATTGTTATGTTGAATAGTGTATTGGCAAATTTTTACGGAAGAGACATCCGTAAGCTGATCGAAGAAGTCAACTTATTTAAAAATGACGAAGACCTGTGGAGAACCCGGGGATCTGTGAAAAACGCAAGCGGCAATCTTGTATTACATATCATTGGGGGCCTGAATCATTTTATCGGAGCTACACTTGCTCACACTGGATATGTTCGCGACCGCGACCAGGAATTTATTAGAAAAGGCGTGTTAAGAAACGATCTCGTGGCTCAGCTGGAAGCACTTATTCCGATGATCAGCAGAACGGTGAACGCTCTCACGCAGGAGCATATGGAGGCTGAGTATCCGCTAATTTTCGACAATGCGAAAAATTCTACCAGCTACGTATTGCTGCAGTTGTTGCTTCATTTAAATTATCATCTCGGACAGGTAAATTATCTCCGCCGCATTTTGGAATAAGCTGGCAAGGATTTCCTGTGCCGTGGATGTTTTTACCCATCGGCGTATGCATTATATCACGTCACCAATAGGTGAACGAAACATTTTTGAAATTAATTTTTTGATGGTGATGGCTTGAAGACACCGACAACAGCGGTTGGTTTTATACCTGATGCCTGCCGATCACTCACTGTCGCTAATCTCCCCCTGCCAGCCGCTCTGCTTCTTCCGCCTCTTTCAATAGCATTTGGTACCGAAACTGGTTGCGCAGGTGTTGGCAGTAAGCGGTCTCATTAAATAAATAGTTGCCGGTAAAACTTTTTTCCAGCTCGAGCCATCTTACGTGCCATTCGGTAACGGGCTGCCATGGTGTCCCCTCGCTTTGCGCCTTCAGCCACGCCTGCGC
>CBQWHS010000778.1:0-2579 GCA_967728665.1 uncultured Chryseosolibacter sp.
CCATCGCCTTGGATAATGCACTCATGACGAATTTCTTTATAAGCCTTAAATCTATTTCCATCGATCAATAAAATTTCAGGAATAGTATTCAGTTTGTCAATGGCAAGGTGCATTGCCTTAAATGATGCGTTTAGAATATTGATTTGATCTATTTCAATATGATCCACTTCTCCGACAGCCCAGGCCAAGGCGTCTCGCTCGACAACATGACGCAATTCCTCCCGCTCCTCTTTTGTGAGCTGTTTTGAATCATTTAATTTTTTGTTGCGATATTTTTTAGGAAAAATTACCGCTGCGGCAAATACCGGACCTGCGAGGCAACCTCGTCCCGCTTCATCGCACCCGGCTTCAATTAAATCTTTTGTAAAGGACGAACGCAGCATTGTAGTTAGATGACTGTAAAAGTAAAAGAAAACTCCGCTGCCAAAAAGATTTTAATAGCTTTGAGATCGAAAAAAAAGATTACTGGTATAAATTTTTATCGAGTAGAAGATTCACTATCAACACGCTAAGACTACAAACCTCAATGACAAATCAAGAAATAAAAAATCCATGGCAAACCTTGTCAGGTGAATTGAAATATGAAAATCCCTGGATTGCCGTGACAGAATATCAAGTGATAAATCCCGGTGGTGGAAAAGGCATCTATGGAAAAGTGCATTTTAAAAATAAAGCTATCGGTGTTGTTCCAGTCGATGAAAACTTAAACACATGGCTCGTGGGCCAGTGGCGTTATACATTGAATGAGTGGCATTGGGAAATTCCTGAAGGGGGAGGACCAGCCGATCAGCTACCGGAAGAAGCTGCGTTGCGAGAGCTACAAGAAGAAACGGGTATCATTGCAAAAAAAATGAGACAAGTCCTACGATTGCATACTTCCAATTCTGTTACCGATGAAGAGGGATTTCTTTTTCTGGCAGAAGACCTGGAGCACGGAGATAAATCTCTTGATGAAACTGAAGCCGATATGAAAGTATGGAAACTTCCCCTGAAGGAAGCGGTTCAGATGGTTATTGATGGAAAAATAACAGATGGCCTTAGTGTGATGGGTCTTCTAATGGTGGCAAGATTAAAAGGCATTTAACTACATGCATATTCAGCCGAAAAGATAAACGATCACTCCTTGACCTATTATCAACACATTAAAGAAAATTTAAAACTGGCAGTACCCGTGATGCTCAGCAATCTCGGTCACGTGTTGATGGGCGTTACAGATAACATCATGGTGGGCCATGTAAATGCAACGTCCCTGGCAGCCGCCGGTCTGGCAACTGTTGTGTTCAACGTATTGTTACTTTTCGGGATTGGAGTTTCCTATGCCATCACTCCGCTTGTAGCTTCGGCCTCGGGTGAAAATGATCTTGCTGGGATTGTCAACACCGTAAGACATGGATTTGTCATCAACGTAGTTAACAGTATAGTTTTGATTGGATTGGTTTCCATAGGAAAAAATCTTCTCTATTATATCAATCAACCAAGTGAAGTAGTTTCGCTTTCCATTCCCTTCCTGCGCATCATCACTTTTTCACTTTTGCCAGTAATGATTTTTCAAACGTTCAAACAATTCACCGAAGGATTATCTATGACAAAAGTTGCGTTGATTATTGTAATCATTGCAAATGTGGTGAATGTGATTTTAAACTATGCCTTTGTTTATGGGCACTTCGGCTTCGAGCCAATGGGATTGAACGGCTCAGGCTGGGCGACATTCTGTTCGAGAATATTTATGGCTGCAGGCATTGCTCTCTACGTTTTTTATCACAGTCGATTAAGGATCTATCGCGAGATTTTTAGCCTCGGAAAATATTCGAAACAAATCTTCGGCAAAATGTTAGATCTTGGAATTCCAAGTGGAGTTCAGTTCATTTTCGAAGTTGCCGCATTTGACTTTTCTCTCGTAATGATGGGATGGCTCGGCACGGCAACGCAAGCCGCCCATCAGATCGCGATTAATCTTGCAACATTGAGTTACATGACAACGGCTGGGCTGGCGGCCGCTGCAACTGTTCGTGTTGGATATTTTTCAGGTGCCAGGGATTTACAAAATGTTAGGCGTGCTTCATATTCATTGCTCGGAATGGCGATGGCGTTGATGTGTGTTTGGGCAATTCTCTTCATCTCTGCCCGTTTTTATTTACCTGGATTGTATGTTGATGATCCAACGGTTATTCCGATCGCGGCCTCTTTGTTAATTATTGCGGGACTTTTCCAGTTGTCTGACGGTGCTCAAGTCGTTTGTGCTTCTGCGCTTCGCGGCTTACAGGATGTAAAAATTCCGTCCATTTTTATTCTGATTGCCTACTGGGCAATCGGCTTACCGTTGGGTTATTTATTTGGATTCCATCTTGGTTTTGGAGGAGAAGGCATTTGGTGGGGACTTTTGATCGGATTAAGTCTAACTGCGCTGGCAATGTTTTTGCGCTTACGAAAATTTTTACGTTCATCAGTTGCTAGTCCAGCCACACCGATAGCCATTGGATAAAGTTCCAACGTTGCTCACGTCCAATACATTTTATAACTTTTGCCAAACCTCAGCCCATGCCTGTTGATGCTAGAACCGTAAAGGCCTCTCAAACCAC
>CBQWHS010000779.1:0-2578 GCA_967728665.1 uncultured Chryseosolibacter sp.
CATCGTTGATGTCGCCAATGATCTCTTCAATCACATCTTCAAGCGTAATCAGGCCCGTGGTGTTTCCATTATGATTTACGACCAGCGCAATGTGCACGCGCTTCTCTTGAAAATCTTTCAGCAGAACGTCTATTTTTTTTGTTTCGGGGACAAAATATCCGGGCCGCAACAATTTGTGCCAGCCGAAATAATTGTTTTGGTCGAGAAAGGGAAGAAGATCTTTGGTATACAAAACGCCATCAACTTTATCCAATGTGCCTTTGCAGATCGGTATGCGTGAATATCCCGACTTCTTTATAAAATCCAACAACTCATGGTACGTTAACTGTGAATCCGCAAATGAAATTTCATTTCTCGGTCGCATTACCTGTCGCACCGTCAGAGTTCCAAATGTCACAACGCCTTCAAGTATTTCCTTTTCACCTTCGATCGGTTCATTATCAACTGTAGCAAGCTGCAATGCTTGCGTCATCTGCTCCATGGTATTCTCTTCAACTTTCTCATCCAGCCTTCGCTCCACATTAGAAGAAGTTCGAAGCAACGGCTTAATGATAGGAGTCAACAACGTTATTAGCCGATTACATATCCGGCTATTATTCCGAACGATGCGAATAGCATGCTTGCTTCCATGGATTTTTGGAATTATGACACCCGTTACTGAAAAAATTATTGACAGAATGATGACAGCGCCGGTGATAGAAAAAGACGAAAATAATCTTTGAACTTCTTCACCAGAAAAAAAAGTGGCTGTCAATGCAGCTGCAAGTAATACAATAAAAAACTTTACTGCCGCCAGCATGTTGTAAATCAACCTAGGCTCAACCACTAAGGATGCCGCTAACTTTTCGCGCTCGTCAGCGTTACTCTTGAGTCTGTCGATGTCATCATTATTCAAACAAAAAAAAGCAGCCTCAACAGCAGACGTCCAGGCAGCCAAGAACAGAAGCACGGCAATTGCAAACAGGTAAAGCAGGCTCCTGTCTAGTAATAAGATTGTTAATAAAATACTAGGAGGCTCGTCCAAGCAATTTAGGTTTCGTTATCAGAAAGGCAAGTCGTCCGTACTGTTATCAGCCGGTGCGCTGTTATAAGATTCACTCGAAGCACGTTCGCTACCGCGAGATCCGCCCATGTCGGAGCCGCCACCACTACCACCGCGCGATCCAAGCATCGTCATGTTGTCGGCTACAACTTCAGTTGTATATCGTGTTACGCCATCTTTCTCCCATGAACGTGTGCGCAACTTACCTTCGATATAAACCATATCACCTTTGTGAACATATTTTTGCGTGATCTCAGCCAAACCTCTCCACAGAACAATGTTGTGCCATTCGGTAACTTCTTTTTTGTCACCTGTTACTTTGTCTTTGTACGACTCTGATGTTGCAATTGAAAAATTTGCGACCATTGCACCATTGTCGAGGTTACGAACTTCAGGCTCTTTGCCTAATCGACCTACTAAGATTACTTTATTAACACCTGCCATATTATTTAATTACTTTTTTCAAGGTAAGAGGACAAAAGTACCATCTTTCAGCCAACTATAAAACATAATGATCAGCAAGGAAACGACTGATCAAAACTGGCTTCGGTAAATTGCTAACTTGTTTTAATGGATAATATCGTCCATCGTCCGTTAGCCGTATCTTCTTACTACTTTTTATAATTATAAATTTCGAAAAAATAGTTTGATGAGACAGCACATGCTTGTATGTTTTCGAAACAACAAAGTCATCCGCGAGGCCGGTCACGCCAACTTGTGTCAAAAGTTTTTTTGTCTTTGCAGGACGTTTCGTTTCGATCAAATGAAAATCATAAAGACCAGTCCAAATATCCTTCGCTGATCGCTGGCGCATGTACAATTGACCTTTGTACTCCGATACCACGTAGTGAAAATACCGTTTCCGGGAAGGTTTGGATTTAAGCTTTACTGGTAATACCTGTTGCATCTCACGTTGAAAGGCGATGCAATTTTTTTTAAAAACACAGCATTCGCATTGCGGGTTTTTTGGTGTACACCACAACGCGCCAAATTCCATTATTGCCTGATTGTGTATCGCGGGTTCATCGATTGAAAGTAATTCTGTAGCAAGCTCGGTAAACTCTGCTTTCCCTTTCGGGGAATTGATTGGCGTTTCCATCCCGAAAATACGTGATAGTACTCTGAACACATTTCCGTCGACAACAGCAACTTTTTCATTATTGGAAAATGAAGCGATTGCTGACGCCGTGTATTCGCCGATTCCAGGAAGTGTGATAAGTTCCGCATATCCCCTTGGAAACTTTCCATTGAATTTTGTTACAACAGTTTTTGCGCATTTATGGAGATTCCGAGCCCGGGTGTAATAACCAAGTCCCTGCCACAATCGCAGTATATTTTGTTCGCTCGCGGCAGCAAGGGCCTGCACGTCCGGATATTGCTCAACAAATCTCAAATAATAGGGCAATCCCTGCGAAACCCGGGTTTGCTGAAGGATAATCTCTGAAAGCCAAATCTTATAAGGGTCTTTTGTCTTCCTCCAAGGAAGGTCTCGAAGATGATTTTCGTACCACTTAACGAGTTTTTCCGAAAAATATC
>CBQWHS010000780.1:0-2574 GCA_967728665.1 uncultured Chryseosolibacter sp.
GTTCTTCCACTGCGGTGTGTATAAAATTCGATTTCGTCCGGAAGATTCATGTGAATAACGTGTGTGATATTGTTCACATCAATTCCACGCGCAGCAACGTCAGTCGCCACCAGGATTTGTAACGTCTTTGCCTTGAAATTTTTCATTACGCGATCGCGCTGTTGCTGCGTCAGATCGCCATGCAGCGCATCCGCGTTGTAGCCATCGCGAATCAGATGCTCGGCTACTCGTTGCGTATCAAGTTTTGTACGACAGAAGATAACACCAAAAATATCGAGGTTATAATCCACAACACGTTTCAAGGCAGCGTAACGATCTTTCTCATCGACAACCATGAATTGATGTTCAATATTCTGATTGCTTTGATTTTTTTCTCCAATCGTAAGCTCGAAGGGAGCATTCATATAGGTGCTTGCAATTTGCCTTACTTCGCGTGGCATGGTTGCAGAGAAGAGCCATACGTTTTTGTCTTCTGCAGTCTGGGCGAGGATATGATCAATATCTTCCTTAAAGCCCATGTTCAACATCTCATCTGCTTCATCCAATACTACGAAGCGTATGTCTTGCAGATTGATAACTTTTCGTTCCAGTAAATCCATCAATCGTCCTGGAGTCGCTACAATAATCTGAGCGCCTTTTTTAATTCTCCGGATTTGCTCTGTGATGCTGGCACCTCCATAAACAGGAACGATATTAAGCGGCTTCACAGCGCGGCTGAAATTATCAAAGTCGTTGGTAATCTGTAAACACAATTCACGCGTTGGCGCGAGAACAAGCGCGCGAGTTTTTTTATCGCGGTCGTCCATCAGGTCGATCAATGGTAAACCGAAAGCAGCCGTTTTACCGGTACCGGTTTGGGCCAGTGCAACGACATCCTGATTTCCTTCAAGTAGTACAGGAATAGCTTTTTGTTGTACTGGGGTGGGTTCTTCAAAGCCGAGTTTACGTATGGCTTGTACGATTTCCCCAGAAAGACCCAGGGCTTCAAAAGATTGCATGTATAGTAATTAAATAAAACGCAAAGGTAGGCTAAATAAATGACACTGAGTTTGTAACGATTGAAATGGCCCGTTTGCCAAACATTTAGGTATGGATCACCGCAAACGTTCAACCTTTGTTTGGCATTCGTTCATTGCGCTTTAGACTTCCTTCTGAAAGTCGATTTCTGTAAATTCACATGCTCTTCGTATGAAACGTCTATTTAAAAAGATCGCCTTTTTCACCGCATTCATAATTCCGGCATTGGTTGTAAATGGATTTTATGCAGGTTCGTTTTGGAACTTCAGCACCATAGTCTTCTCTTTTTTGCTCATGCCGATAATCGATCAATCGTTGGGTATCAACGTTGAAAACGTTCCGGAGGATGAAGTGAAGATTGTTGGTGAAGAATTCTATTATCGTTTTGTCACGTACATCTGGACTTACATTCAAATCGCATTTGTGATTTGGGGATGTTATGTTGTGACAACGGGCAAGCTTACAACTTGGTATGAATGGGCAGGTTTCGTTTTAAGTTTTGCGCTGGTGACTGGAGGGATTGGAATCACTGTTGCACATGAACTGGGTCATAAGAAATCGTTGCTCGAAAGAACGTACGGCAAAATACTCTTAATGACGGTAAGCTATATGCATTTTTATATCGAACATAATCGCGGTCATCATGTGACAGTGGCCACCCCCGAAGATCCTGCAACCGCTCACAAGGGCGAAAATTTCTATCGATTCTGGATTCGGTCTGTGTTTGAAGGATATGCTCATGCGTGGAAACTTGAACGCGAAAGCCTGGCCCGCAAAAATCAACGTGTTATTAGCATCCATAATGAAATGATTTGGTTTGCGATTTTACCGTTTGCGTTTTGTGGATTACTGATGTTGATTTTTAGTAACATCACGGGGCGCATAGTCTGGGAAGTGCCTGCCTTCTTTTTCGCGCAAAGCATTCTCGCTTTCACGCTTCTCGAACTTGTAAACTATGTCGAGCATTATGGAATTGTCAGAAGAGAAATTTCACCGGGACGATATGAACGTGTGAACCCGCTTCACTCCTGGAATGCCAGTCATATGGTGAGTAACTTCTTTTTATTTCAGTTGCAACGACATTCCGATCACCATGCATTCGCTTACAAGCGATACCAGGTTTTGAATCATTACGATGAAAGTCCGCAATTGCCTTTCGGCTATCCTACGATGATCATGACGGCATTAGTACCACCGTTGTGGTTTAAGATGATGAATAGCAGGTTGGAGGTATTTTACTCGTCGGACGACTGCGCATAGGTAGGCGCGCCCGACGAGTGATTAGACGTTCTCAGATGTAATCTTCGCGCTGAAATATTCGCGGTTCATGCGCGCGATATTTGATACACTGATTCCTTTCGGACATTCCGCTTCGCATGCTAATGTATTGGTACAAGAACCAAATCCTTCTTCATCCATTTGAGCAACCATCGCTTCAGCACGCATCTTACGTTCAGGTTGTCCTTGTGGTAATAATGCCAGCTGAGAAATCTTAGCGCTGGTAAACAACATTGCAGAGGCATTCTTGCATGCAGCAACACAAGCGCCACAACCAAT
>CBQWHS010000781.1:0-2574 GCA_967728665.1 uncultured Chryseosolibacter sp.
TTTGCAAATGTATAGCCCGTGGCCGGATCAAAACCAAGTGGTTGAGGTTGCTGCGATCTTGTATTCACATTGTTCTTTGCCACATCGCCGTCAGCTACAACAATAACTTTCCCTTGCCTGCTTTCTGCTTTAAAGGATTTTGAATCCTCTCCTTCCGGTAAGAATCTGTTTTTAAATAATGACGTGAATTGCCCTTCTAATAAATATCCAACAGGAATAAATTCTTTGTTGAGTTGCTCCACTTTCAGATCATTTCTTAACGATGTGATGCTGACATTTACGGGAGCTGTTACTGTTCTTGAATATTGCGATGTGAACATTAATGGAGTTTTTTTCACGCCAACCGCTTTAACAGTGTCAATGCTGCTCACGAACTTCATGGTGACGGCATCAAGGTTGGTTGTGATCGGGTGTTCAGCATAGTGATTGATCAACGGAAAAAATGGCCATTCCATCATTTGAATTTGTGGCTTACTTCCGGATTGTCCGGTAACTACAGGAGTGCTGGCCGAGAAGCGATCCTGCACAAGGTCGAGATTTAATCGAAGACCATATTTGAACAACTGGTCGTCAAGATCGAGGTTATATGGAAACGCAAAATAATTTTCCTGTGAAGCGCTATCCATAGTCGCCTCCAGTTTGTCAAGGAGAAAAAGCACATTGCCACGCTTCATAATATACTGATCCAAGCGGTACTTTTCACGTTCCGAAAATCTCCTGATTGGCTTGGCAATTACAAGCGCATCAAAACCATTGAGATTAGACACACTTAAATCGACATCCTTAACATCATATACATCGAGCAGTGAACTTCTGAAAGCTGCCGATTCGCTTCCGCTTAATTCTCCATGGCCTTTAACAAGTCCAATCCGTTTGGGTGAATCGTTTGTTAACTTGTAAATCGCATTGGCCAATTCAAATTCAACTCCTTCGATAGATTGATTTATTTTCTCCTCCGGTGATCCAGATTTATTTCCTTTCAATAACATCACGCCACGTTCAGCTCCTCCATAGGAAACAACAGCTCCAGGAAAAATTAATTTCTCAATACGCTGTCCTTCTTTCTTGTCGAAAACACGAGTTGGTTGAATTCCTTTGGACGCAAGTTCCGCCATATATTCCGACTGAGCCTTCTGACTCAGGGCCGTAGCAGGATCGATAAATGTATACTGAACTTTTCTGTTGGAGTAAATAGAAAATTCTTCCAACGTCTCCTCGATTGATTTTCGAAAACGTTGAAAGCCCGGATTCAATTCTCCTGCTAAGTAAACTTCAACATAAACATTGTCATCTAATTTTTGGAGAATTTCTTTCGTTGGCTGTTTGATTGAATAGCGTTTTTCTTCAGTCAAGTCGGCACGAAAAAAAATAAAGGATGACAAAATATTCAGCAGCACAAGAATCACAAACCCGTTTGCCAGTGTTAGCACATCGCCTACCGTTCTACTTTTCCAGTTTACCATGTTCGTGACGCGAGGGTTGTTCGGGTGAGCAATAACATGAAGATGATAACACTAAAAAAATAAATGAGATCCCGTGAATCGATCAAGCCTTTGCTGAGGGACTCGTAATGAAAAAGCAAACCGAGCTGTTTCACGGCCAAAGAATTTGCTGAAAATAATCCCAGCGAAGCGATGGAATCAAATCCGGCAAAAAGCAAGTAGCAGAGAAACGCAGCAAGAATAAAGGACACTATCTGATTTGGCGTTACGGATGAAGCGAATGTCCCGATTGAACAGAACACACCACCCAGTAAAATTAAACCGATGTATGAACCGACCACGCCGGGGGTGTCAATGTTACCGGCCGGGTTTCCTAATGCAGATACAGAAAAGTAATAGATCAGTGATGGAACAACGGCCAGGATCACAAGCAGAAAACTTGCAAAATATTTTCCAAGGATTATATCCCACTCGGTTAGCGGTTTCGTCAATAAGAATTCCATTGTGCCGCCTTTTTTCTCCTCGGCAAAACTTCTCATGGTAATGGCGGGAATCAAAAAAATGAAAACAAAAGGTCCAAGCGAAAACAGCGTAAACATCTCGGCATATCCGTAATCAAGAATCGATGTCTCGGGAAAAACCCACATCAACAATCCGATTCCCGTCAGAAACACTCCGATCACAACATATGCGATCAGCGAGTTGAGGAAGCTGTTAAATTCTTTAGATAAAACCTGAAGCATGAATTAAAAATGGGGCGAAAATAAATAATTAACAGTTTAGCAAAACAGCATTGAAAAATTTAAAGCGTTAGCTCTCTGAAGATGTTCTCTAGTGATTCCTCTTCTTGTTTCAATCCAATCAATGAAAGATTTTTATCAGCAGCAAACCGAAAAATTTCGGATCGAACGCCGGAACCAGATTTACAAATAATCTTGTATCGACACAATGCATTTTTATTGTCATTAAAAATCTCTATATCCAAAACGCCAGGCAGAGACTTCAAAACTTGTGGATCTACTTCTTTTTCAAAATCCACAATCAATACCGTGGAACCAGATTGGCGCGCCATTAACGCTGACAGTGTATCGTTGGCAACAATCTCTCCTTTGTTAATTACAATCACGCGATC
>CBQWHS010000782.1:0-2569 GCA_967728665.1 uncultured Chryseosolibacter sp.
TGATGGGAAAACTTCCGGACACGGCATTGACAAATAAGCTGATCATCAGGATCTCCAAATCTGCTTATGATCGATTAGGCGCGATTGATCAACGCTTCCGCGTAGAAGTTACGTACTACAAATAATTTTCATGATAAGCCGACTTCTCCGGTTTCAAATTTCCATTCTGCTTTCATGTTTTTTTTGCGAAGCGAGTGCGCAAAATCTTGTACCAAATGGGAGCTTTGAAGATTTTCTCGTTTGTCCGGGAAGTTACTCGCAAGCATCCGGGGAATTTCGTGTGAATGATTGGACATCTGCAAACCGAGGAACTCCCGATCATTTTCATGCATGTAGCCACGGAGAGGCGGATGTGCCACACAATTGGGCAGGAACCTCCGATGCATATGATGGACTTGGGTACGCTGGAATTTTTTTATTAATCAATCGCGATCAGCAATACCAGGAGTATTTGCAATGTAAGTTGAAGTTACCGTTACTAAAGGATACCATTTATCATATTGAATTTCATTACAAGCTTGCTTCGTATTCACGTTTTGCGGTTGACCGGATCGGTCTGCTGTTAACGGATTCGGTGATTCAATCGAGGAGTGATGACTGCATTAATTTGAAACCCACGATGGATGTTGTGAAGGATTCTGCGTTGACGCAACAGACGGGATTATGGGAAACTGCAAGCATGTCATATCAAGCGCATGGAGGCGAGAATTTTGTGACGGTTGGAAATTTTTACACGAATGCAGAAACGAAAAAATATAAAATTAAATTCCGGCCTGTTGGTAATGAGATGTTGGAGCTTGCTGCCTATTATTATATTGATGATGTAATCGTGGCTTCACGATACGATCTTGAACAACGCAAAAAAGAGGAAGGTCTTCCCGAGTTTTCAGTTCCCACTGTTACTGTTAATACCAACTACATCTTGCGTAACATTCAATTCCAATTGAATAGTCACAAACTCATTCCTCCGTCATTTGCCGACCTGGATGAACTTGCAACATTCCTTCGAAGAAATCCCAAACTTAAAGTTCAGCTTTTCGGTCACACGGATGATCAAGGTTCTGATTCTTACAACCTTCGATTGTCACGAAATCGCGCCTCGACTGTTGCCCTATATTTAACCCAGGCCGGAGTAGACAAATCTCGCGTAGAAAGTGTGGGTTTTGGCGAAAGCAGACCATTAAAGGAAGGTACATCAGAGAAATCGCGCGAAATAAACAGGCGAGTCGAGATCCGGTTTATCAAATAAAATCCTTACGGGTTTGAATTACCTTCGCTATTTTGCTGGCAATTACGCATAATGATCTCTGTTCGCGGCCTCACATATTCATACCGTCAGGAAAGTAAAATGGTGTTTCCCGATTTTGAAGTGCAGAACAGTTCATCGTTTCTTTTGCTGGGAGAATCAGGAAGTGGAAAGACGACGTTACTTCATCTCTTAGGAGGATTACTTAAATCACAAACCGGAAGCATATCAATTGCAGGTAAAGACATTACAAAACTTTCCGAAGCCCAGCTTGATTCTTTCCGTGCAAAAAATCTCGGATTCATTTTTCAAAAAAATCATTTGCTCACATCACTTTCAGTAAAACAGAATTTGTTGATGGCACCCTATCTGGCCGGACTGGACCAGCGACATGAGCGGGTCGTTTCAATATTGGATGAACTTGGGTTGGCGGATAGAATGAATGCACGGGTTTATGAATTGAGTCAGGGCCAGGCGCAACGCGTAGCGATTGCGCGAGCGTTGGTGAATGAGCCATCAGTGATCCTTGCGGATGAACCCACGTCAGCATTAGACGATAATAATTGTGAACGCGTGATCAATTTATTGATTGAGATAACCAGGCGTCATAGAACAACGCTTCTTATTGCTACTCATGATCAACGATTAAAAGACAAGATCACGAGCAAAATTACCATGCACGCCAAACCTGAGGGACTTTCAATATGAATTTGGTTACGCTGGTTTGGAGTTATCTGAAAGCGCGTCCACTCAATACATTCTTGAACATAATCTTGTTGAGCCTTGGCATTGCAGTGATTACGGTGCTATTAATTTTCAGTAAACAGTTGCAGGAAAAAATTACAGAAAATTCTAGAGGGATTGACCTTGTAGTTGGTGCGAAGGGAAGTCCGTTACAATTAATTCTCTGTAACATTTTTCACGTAGATTTTCCAACTGGAAATATCGAATTGAAAGAAGCAGAAAAGATTGCGAAGAATCGATTGGTCAAAAAAGCAATTCCTTTGGCGTTAGGGGATAGCTTCAATGGCTTTCGTATTGTCGGAACTACAATTGAGTATCCTGATCTATACAAATGTTCAATTGAAAAAGGTGAATTGTGGAAACACGATTGGGAAGTAACCATCGGCAAGACAGTTTCGGAGAAGCTGCACATCAATGTTGGTGATACGTTCGTTAGCACACATGGACTTTCTAAAGACGGACAGGGACATGAGGAACAAAAATTTGTCGTTCGGGGAATTCTTAAAAAATCAAACAGTGTGGTTGACAATCTGATCCTCAGTAATATCGAAAGTATTTGGAAAATTCACGCTTCACATA
>CBQWHS010000783.1:0-2568 GCA_967728665.1 uncultured Chryseosolibacter sp.
CAGAAAGGCCATGCACAACGATAATTTTTTTAGCATACCACTGGAAAATGTTTCACATGTTTTTTCATAGTAGGAATTTATCCCGAACAGGCTGGTATAAAAAATTTCCTGTTCACGTGTTGCGCCTTTCGCTTTGCCAACAAATCTGATTAGATCTTTGGCTGTGACGAAGCCAGGATAAAATGGCTCGGCTTCAGAATAATTGACAATTTTCCGAAAGGCTATCGGATGTGTTTTGATATCGATATTTTCGTAAGCGATGCTTCCCTCAAACGGCAGCAAGCCAGCAATTGATTTGAATAACGTGGATTTGCCGGAACCGTTTTCTCCCTTAAACCAGTAAACGCCATGGTCAAGCAATAACTCCCGAAACTCCAGGACAAGCGTATCGTGATAACGCTTTCTAAAATTGTGGATATGCAACATGGGCTATGAGCGGAGCACTTCGACTGAAAAAGTAATTTCTGATTTAAGAGAAGACGCAACCGAGCAATACTTTTCTAACGATAGCTTTGCTGTTTTATAAAGTTCTTCTTCGGTAACATCTTTTGACGTGATTATGTATTTGCAATGAATGCTGGTGAAATATCGGGGAGCGTGTTCTCTGCGGACGCCTTCAGTTTCAATACTAAATTTGTCTATTGTTTTCCTTCTCTTCTTTAGCATAGAAACAATGTCGACCGCGCCACATCCCGCCAAAGCTGACAATAACAATTCAGTTGGAGAAAGATTCTTCTTTTGATCCGAGTGTCTCATGTCGATGTGAACTTTACGGTTGTCAGCGGTCGAGGCGATGTACACTTCGTCTTCAATCATTTCGGTGGTTATTTTCATATCAGTAAACGAACGATTTTCGGGTTCTCGATTAACTTGTATATTTGACGCAGTCTGTCTGCTAAAATTACAACATGTTATTGCCCGAAAAAGTTAAGTCACGCGTAAGAGATGTAAAAGATTTTCCAAAGCCTGGAATTTTGTTCAAAGATATTACTCCTGTATTTTCCGATCCTGCGCTAGTTAACGAAATGGTTCAAGCCATTGTCACACGATTCAAGGATGAAAAGATAGACGCAGTAGCCGGCATTGAAGCGCGTGGTTTTATTTTCGGATCTATTCTGGCACACGAGTTAAAATGTCGATTTATTCCGGTGAGGAAGGCTGGAAAACTTCCCTATAAAACAAAAAGTAAAGAGTATTCGCTTGAATATGGTTCAAACAAAATCGAAATGCATATAGATGCCGTTGCCCCCAACGACAGGGTTTTGATTCACGATGATTTGTTGGCTACTGGAGGGACCGCCACAGCAGCAGGTGAGTTGGTAAAAGAAATGGGCGGAATTCTGATTGGATTTTCATTCATAATTAATTTATCTTTTCTGTCAGGGGCCGATAACCTTCAGAATAAGTTTGGAGTTAAACCTTATAACATAATAGAGTATTAATCGGCTGTTATTTATTGTCTATGCCGGATTTAATTCAAATACCAATGTTTCCGCTGACGCTTTTGCCGTTGCCTGGCGAATTGGTGCCACTTCATATTTTTGAACCACGCTATCGCGAATTATTGAGTGACGCGGAAACTCTCGACATCGGTTTTGGAATTTATTGCAATCATGAACTGAATAAGGAAAAGCTTGCCGCTTACATGAAGCTTGAGAGCGTGATCAAGCGATACAGCACAGGCGAATCAGATATTGTTGTGAGGTGTAAAGATGTGGTAACAATGGACAAGCTTTACAGGACATATAAAAACAAGCTTTATCCGGGGGGAGATGTGAATTTTCATCGGGTTGACCTCAATGCTATCCCTGGCGTTGAACTATATGAGTTGTTTCTCATTTTCCAGACCAAGCGAAACATCAATAAGCATTTCACAAGTTTTTCGATTTATCAGATTGCACAGGAACTCAATTTCGATCTTTATGATCGCTACAAATTTTTAAACAGCCCGCCCGATAAGAAGGAAAGTTTTCTTGTTAGTCAGCTTAAATTTCAGATTCATGTTCTTCGCCAGGAAGAAAAGAGCAAAGATGTGTTTCATTTAAACTAGTGGTGTTCATATTTGAACTATTAGTGTTCATAATTTCATTCTGAAATATTTTTTCATTACGCTCAACTTCTTCGTTTTAAATTCGTTGTCCATGTTTCTTTTGCATTGTTGAATCCATTTTTCAACCATCACGTTACAAGCAACTTTTTATCAGCTCGTCGTTTATCTCCACCACGTTACGTGATCTTTTTTTTATTAACCTTTTTTTAACAAACGTTTGCAACTTTCATGATGCGGTCATCGTCTTATCTCTAAAAAAATAAAATGTTTATGAAAAAATTCCTTTCCATACTTGTTGCGCTGAGTGTTATATCAAGTGCTGTTAGTGCGAATGTTGCAGATCCTAAGACTCCCATGGGAATGGCTGTCATTAAATCTGGTTCCGTAGTTAAGTTGTTCTATAGAAGTGAGCAAACAGGTGATGTTAAAGTTAAGATCACGGATGCAAATGGCAATTCCGTTTTCACGGAGACAATCAGACACATCGATAATTTTGTTCGTCCCTACAATTTTGCTTC
>CBQWHS010000784.1:0-2565 GCA_967728665.1 uncultured Chryseosolibacter sp.
TTCGCACATAAAAACTGCTATCGCTCATGTAGTGCAGAATATTTCGGTCGCTGTCTACGTGTGAGTAACGGATGTATTGACCCGGCTTCAACTTCCTCGACCAATAGAAAACTGAATCGTTAAAAATCTTCCCCATTTCTCCCTGGCCTGAAGTAAAAAATAGCGTGTCCTGTAATTCGAAAATCCTGCGCATTCTTCGCGCGTTCAATGGCGAGCCCGGTTGCCGGAATTGTTTAAAAGAGACGCCGTTATATTTGGTAATACCGCGCGGATGAACAATCCATAGGTTTTGCTTTTCATCAAGTTTCAGAAAACTGATAATGTTGCTGAGCAAGCCATCAAGAGTAGTATAAACGGTGAATTCACGACCATCAAAACGCGCCAGTCCACCGCCCTGCGTACCGATCCACAGGTAACCATTTTTGTCTTCAAGCATGATGTTCACCTGCGATTGAGGAAGACCATCAACGGCTTTATAGTTGCGGATTGTATACGTATATTCCTGGGCAAAGACGACCACTACCCCACTCACAAAAAATAAAACCAGGACTAACGTGCGCATATCAATAGGTATACAAAATACACTATAATTAATCTAAAGTTAATACCCCTCCAAGCGGTATTGTTCTGGAGATGGTCGATCTTTTAATTAAGTTGAAAAAGAAGTAAAAAATCACGCAATTGGCGCAACCTTTCATCGATGTTAGAAGTCTTTAGTATTATATAACACTACAGCATGCTAAAAAACTACTTGCTTATTGCTTTTCGCAACCTCCGAAAACATTTTTCTTATTCAGTAATTAATATCGTTGGTCTTGGGCTGGGACTCGCCACTTGTCTCTTACTCGTAACGTGGATTCTTCACGAACTCAGTTACGATAAGTTCAACAGCAAAGCGGATCGAATCTTCAGATCGTCATTAGAATATGGTTCCGGAGGACAGGTAGCGCGGACGTCCGTTTCACCAACGGCATTGTTGCCGGCACTGCTAACACTACCCGAAACCGAAACAGCCGTCCGGGTTTATAATCCGTCATCGTCATCCGGATATATTGTCAAGAAAGACGACAAGCTTTTCCAGGAGAAAAAATTTTACACTGCAGACAGCACCTTTTTTGATGTTTTCAGTTATCGATTGATCAGTGGCAACGCGAAAGAAGCATTGACGAAACCTTACCAAATGGTGCTCACCACAGCCATGGTTGAAAAATATTTTGGGAATGAAGATCCTCTCGGAAAAACATTGCAGATCAATGGAACTCAGGATTACGTTGTCACGGGCGTAATGGAAAATTCACCATCAAATTCGTTGTTGCAATTTGATTTTATCTGTTCATTTCTTTCGCTTCGCGCAGCGCGTGAGCAGCCAATATGGTGGAGCGCAAATTATCAGACCTTCGTTGTTCTTCATCCCAATGTAGACATCAAGGCCGTCGAAGAAAAAACAAATCAGATCGTTAAAGAAGCGCTCGCAAAAGAATCATCAGGTCCTGGTGATTATGTGCGCTACAACTTCATCCGTTTACCGGATATTTATCTTCGGTCAGATTTTAATGGTGAACCACAGATCGTCAGTGACATCAGGTATATTTATATTTTTGGTGCCGTGGCATTTCTCATCTTATTGATTGCCTGCATCAACTACATTAACCTGGCAACAGCGCGCGCAGCAGATCGTGCGAAAGAAGTCGGTATCAGAAAAGTTGTGGGCGCAGTGAAAAAGCAATTGTTCATGCAGTTCATCGGTGAGTCAGTGATGATCACGTTACTCTCATTTGTGCTTGCATTTCTGCTTTCACAATTGTTGTTGCCCGTTTTCAATCAACTTACCGGCAAAGACTTCAGCGCAAAGCTTCTTCTTCAGCCTTCCTTTCTGCTTGGCAGTTTAGTCGTGTTGCTAGTGATAGCGGTTCTAGCAGGCGCCTATCCGGCAATCGCGATCACTAATTTCAAACCCGTCAGTGTGTTGAAAGGTAATTTCAAATCTTCTGGCAAAGGCATTTGGCTGCGTAAGTCATTGGTCGTTTTTCAATTTTCGATATCCGTAATCCTGATCATGGGAACCTTGGTGATTGTGAAACAACTTGATTTTATCCAGGCAAAAAATCTTGGTTATGATCGGGAGAATACAATCGTGCTGCCGTTGGATAATCAGACGAGAAAAGTATTCGATGCATTGAGAAATGAATTGATCCGAAATAATCTGGCGACTCATGTCGGGCGAGGCACAGAATCGCCTGTGAATATTCAAGGTGGATATTCGATCAATCGAAGCGAAGGCAATGACCCCGGAATTATCACTACAGGCTTGCTGGTAGACGAGGATTATCTCCCGGCTATCGGTGTTGAGCCCATCATCGGAAGAACGTTTACGAAAGAAGATATCGATCGTGTTAACAAAGACACCGTCTATGCTTTTATATTAAATGAAGCTGCGCTTGCCGCTCTGCATATTAATAAAGAGGAGGCAGTCGGAAAAAAAGTAAAAATGGGTTCGCGTGAAGGTGAGATTGTTGGTGTGGTTAAAGATTTTCATTTCGCATCACTTCATCGAAACATCGGACC
>CBQWHS010000785.1:0-2553 GCA_967728665.1 uncultured Chryseosolibacter sp.
GCGCGAAAATGTAGCCGTACAGTGCTGATTTTGCCCATACAACATTTTATGAACTGGTATGATGACATCCGACTCCTTGTAAATCAGAAAAAATAATATATCTTGTTAATAGCCCACTGTACTGGAAGATTAGATTTCAGTGCGCTGGGCTTTTTTTTCATCATTTAAGACGTATTGGAATTGCTTTCTCGTTGACATTTCTAAACATTGAAGAATGAGATCACAACGATTCACGCAAAGAATTAAAGACCATTTGCTGATATCAGCAGGAAGAACGGACGTTATAAAAGTTCTTAGGCTCACGCTTATTTTTTGGATTGCATTCGTCATCCGCGGCAATGCCCAAAGCTCGGATGATGTTGCGTCAGTTACCGAATTAAAAAAATTAAGTTTCGAAGAGCTGTTAAATGTTGAAGTCACTTCAGTTTCGATGCGGCCGGAGAAATTAACAGAGGTTGCGTCAGCCGTTCAAGTAATTACACGTGATCAAATTTTACGTTCGGGTGTTACCAGGTTGCCAGAAGCTCTTCGGTTAGTCTCTAATTTACAGATGACTCAGGCAAATTCTCATGATTGGGCAATCACTGCAAGAGGTTTCGATGGGTTGCCATCTTCTGGAGGTATTTTTGCAAACAAACTTTTAGTTATGATTGATGGACGCACCATCTACAATCCACTGCTTGGCGGAGTGTATTGGGATGTTCAAAATATATTGCTGGAAGACATTGAAAGGATTGAAGTTGTGAGTGGGCCAGGAGGAACATTATGGGGAGCAAATGCTGTGAATGGCGTGATCAACATTGTCACAAGAAATTCCAAGGACTCACAGGGCTTGTATGCCTCCGCATCCACGGGCTCATTTTTAAAAGATGCAGCTCAATTACGATACGGTTTTAGACTTGGCAAGAACATGTACATGCGTGCCTATGGACAACGCCTTGATCAGAGACGTACTTTATTACCCGGAGATAAAACGGCGCACGACCAGTGGAAGATGACTCAAGGTGGTTTTCGTATGGATTACAGTCCATCGTCTTCTTCCAATCTTACGTTGCAAGGCGATTTTTATAATGGCACTGAAAATGATTCTGTCAAGCTTACGCACACGGATGGACAGAATATAATTACTCGCTTTACTCAAGGTTATAAAAACCAGTCGGACCTTGCAGTACAAGTGTTTTTTGATCGGACATGGAGAGAAACTCCGGATTCAAAGACTCGGTTTTATTATCAATTGTCAACCTTCGATGCGGACGTTCGATATCGCCTTCCTGTCATAAAAAATAACAGCGTACTCGTTGGGATTGCTTATCGTTTTCAACGAGACAACATAACGGCGTCCCTTGTTCCACTTAGTCGGCCTATGCCACTTTACAGTGGCTTCGTACAGGATGAAATCACAATTGTGCCGGATGCAGTAAAATTGACAATCGGAAGCAAATTTTTAAATAACGTTTTTTCGGGTTTTGAAGCTCAGCCATCCGCAAGACTTGCATGGACCCCCAATTTCCGCAATACTCTTTGGGTATCAGTATCAAAGGCCGTACGTGTTCCTACCCGGTTCGATTCAGACATCACTGTTACAGCAAAAAGATTTGATTCTGAGAAAGTTATTGCTTACGAAGCGGGTTACAGATTTCAGCCGATTGAAAATGTGGCAGTATCTCTCGCAACATTTTTCAATCACTACAATGACCTTCGAAGTCTTGACACTGCAAACACTTCTCCACCCACTATTGTGCTCGCAAATTCTCAAAAAGCAGAATCTTATGGTGTAGAATTTTCGGTCCGGTATCAGGCGACAGAAAAATGGTTCATTCGTGGCGGATATACATACTTCGACAAATCAATCTGGGCTATCAGTCCGAAAGTTTTACCATTAAGTAAGAGTTTTGAAGGAGTCGATTTTAAAGGATATGGTATGTTGCAATCTGTTCTTGACATCGGCCGTAATTGGCAATTCGATGTTGTGACTCGTTACCTGACTTCATTGCCAGCAGCGACACCTACAACACCTCCGGTTCATGCTTATTTTACGTTTGATGCAAGGCTTGGATGGCTGTATAAAAAATTTGAAGTTTCCGTTGTCGGACAAAATTTACTCGAACAAGAGCACACTGAGACAGGGCTCTCAAGAATACCACGAACCATTTATGCAAAGGTAACATGCAGATTTTGATCCGAGAGTTCTTGCGATATCTCCTGGTTTCCATCTTGGTCGGTTGCTGCATTGCGTCCGTTGCCCAGGTCAATCGCTCCAAGGAATACGAGATAAAGGCTGCGTTTCTTTTTAACTTCACCCAGTTTATTGAATGGCCTTCTAAAACTTTTACAGCTGCAGATGCACCATTCGTTATTGGGGTGCTTGGAAAAGATCCATTTGGAAATTACCTGGACGCCATTATTAAAGGTGAAAAAATAAATAATCATCCACTTACGGTTAAGCGTTTTAATAGCATTAAAGAAGCGAAGGACTGTCATATTCTGTTTATCAATGCTGAAGATAAAGATCTCGCGGCAGTGTTAGAAAGGCTCAAGGCTTCCAATACCCTT
>CBQWHS010000786.1:0-2544 GCA_967728665.1 uncultured Chryseosolibacter sp.
GTTGGATGGCGATGTTCACGTTGAATATGCTTCGAATGTCATTGGAGCTGGCAAAGGAAAATCCCACCTATCAGAGTCTCTCCATTAAGTTCTTTGAACATTTTCTATATATCGCTGGCGCGATGGCAAACATTGGCAATGAGGGGATTGATTTGTGGGATGAAGAGGATGAATTCTTCTATGATGTTTTACATACACCGGATAATAGTCGTGTTAAAATGAAAGTGCGTTCAATGGTAGGGCTTATTCCATTGTTTGCTGTTGAGGTTTTAGACGAAGATTTATTCGCCTCAAACCCCGAGTTCACACAACGGCTTGAATGGTTTTTAAAACATCGTCCTGACCTTGCCAATCTTATTTCGCGTTGGGGAGAGAAAGGGAAAAATCAACGACATCTTTTATCATTGCTGCGCGGGCATCGGATGAAACGGTTACTCAAACGGATGCTCGATGAAAAGGAATTTCTTTCCGAGTTTGGTATTCGGGCTCTTTCAAAAGTTTATGATGAACATCCGTATTCTTTTCATGCTGATGGAAGTGAATTTAAAGTGAAGTACACACCCGGAGAAGGCGACACCGCATTGTTTGGCGGCAATTCGAATTGGCGAGGACCCATTTGGTTTCCTGTGAACTACCTGATCATTGAATCGTTACAACGTTTTCATCATTACTACGGCTCGGATTTTAAAGTGGAGCATCCAACGGGCTCAGGAAAAATGTTGACGTTAAAGGAAATTGCCGATGAGCTTTCGTCACGTTTAGTTCGTATTTTTACCAAGAACAAAGACGGCAAACGCGCGGTGTTTGCCAACCATGAAAGGATTCAGAATGATCCGGAGTTCAACAACTACATTTATTTTTATGAATACTTTCATGGCGATAGTGGCCGCGGAGTAGGTGCTACTCATCAGACTGGTTGGACTGGTTTAGTAGCAAAATTAATTCAGCCTCGCGGCAAACCCTCACATTAAAATCTTGAAATCATGGGCGAAAATAAATTGCACGACTTCAGTTATGCCCAAAGCCTTGAATGGCTTGAAACAAACGGACTTGGTGGATACGCAAGTTCAAGTGTATCGGGCGCTCACACTCGAAAATATCACGGGCTGCTTATTGCATCATTCAAGCCGCCAGTTGAACGTTACGTTGTATTATCAAAGCTTGACGAACGTCTCACCATTAACGAGCAGGTTTTTGAACTCAGCGCAAACCAATATCCAGGCGTAATTTATCCCCAGGGTTACCAGCATCTCGAAAGCTTTTCCCGTAATCTCTTTCCTGAATTTATTTATGAAGCGGGTGGCGTTCGTTTGAAAAAGACTATCGCTTGTGTTCAGGGAGAAAACACAACCCTTATCCTATACGAAGTGTTGAGCGCGCCTTCGTCTTTCACCATGGAGCTATTTCCGTTTGAATCATTCAGAGATTTTCATTCACTCTGTCATGCAAACGGATCAATTTATCAGGGTTATGTATTCAACGAAGGATTATTCCAAACAAAAAATTACCAGGATAGCCCGGAGCTGTTTATATATGTTCCAGGCTCGAATTTCGAATCACAGTATCAATGGTATCACAATTTTGAATATGCTGCTGAGCAGGCGCGCGGCATGGATTTTCAGGAGGACCTTTATAATCATGGTAAATTTATTCTTGAACTGAAAAAGGGAAGCAAGGTTGGGATCATAATTTCTGTTGATGATCCTTCCGGCCGCGATGCGTTCAAGATGTTTGCAACTGAAAAGAAAAGAAGAGAAGCGATCGTAAAACCATTTGCTGATGTTAAAGACATTGGAAGACTTGCGCTCGCGGCAGATCAGTTTGTGGTAAAACGTGGAACTGATTTGAAAACAATCATAGCAGGATATCCCTGGTTTTCAGATTGGGGTCGTGATACGATGATTAGCTTGCCGGGACTTTGTCTCGTTACGAAACGTTTTGATGACGCAAAGAAAATCCTTAAAACATTTGCTGACCAGATCAGTGACGGAATGTTGCCGAACCGTTTTTTTGATTACGGCGATGAGGCAGAATACAACAACGTTGATGCGACTCTCTGGTACTTCAACGCAGTTTACAAATACTGGATGTATTCAAATGACAGTGAATTTGTGAAAACACTCATGCCAGCACTAAAAAATATTATTGCCTGGCATTATAAGGGAACACGATACAATATTCATGTTGACGAACAGGATGAATTAATTTATGCTGGTGAGGAAGGGGTGCAGCTTACATGGATGGACGCAAAGATCGGTGATTGGGTAGTGACACCGAGAACCGGAAAAGCTGTTGAGATAAATGCATTGTGGTTTAATGCACTTTGCATCATGGGATCTCTCGCCCATGAAGTTGATGGAGGAAACGATGCAGGACTTTATGAGGACAAAGCGAAAAAAGTAAAAGCTAACTTTACAAAGATATTTTGGAACGACAAAGCTCAATGCCTTTATGATTATGTTGATGGCGACAGCAGAAATGATGACGTCCGTCCGAACCAGATTTATGCTGTGAGTTTGCCATTTCCTGTTTTGAAAGGAGACA
>CBQWHS010000787.1:0-2513 GCA_967728665.1 uncultured Chryseosolibacter sp.
ACAATAAAATAGCGTCTTGGGAAAGCTCCTTTAGCTAGTTGCCAAATATTTCCTCAATAGGTTGGCCTGTGCTTGCGCTTGGAAATTTGATACTGAGGATAGTGGAGATCGTGGGTGCAATATCTGTGATGGGATGATATTTAACGGAAGTTCCCTTCTTCACCCCGAATCCATAAAACAGCATGGGAACATGAGTATCATAGGTGTAAGGCGAACTATGCGTTGTCCCTTGTACACGCCCTGAACCATACCATCCTGATTCAAGCACAAAAATTACATCGCCACAACGTTTTGGATGAAACCCACGTACGACCATGCCTTTGATTCCCGCTTCATCATAACGACCTTGGCGAAGCAGGCTCTCTGAATACGCATTTGCTATTCCTTCCTGCTCCATTAGAAAATTTACAACCAGCTCGGTGGCAACGAGCAGTTCTACGCCCGAAGCTTTTGGATCTTTTTGGAATGCCTGATGATCGAAAAAAACCTGATTTCCATCGATGGATTCAATCAACTCTTTTCCAGGGAAATATTGTTTCAGAAAATCATTCAAAGAAACTTTTGCGTTCGCATAATTGAAGTAGCCAGCCGGAATTTTATTGTCCTTCGAATATTGAGCAACATCTGCCACTGCATGGTCTGCCGTTAGAAAAACGGTGTACTTTCCCTGACCAATTTTTGCATCGAGTGTCTTCAGAAGGTCTTCAATATTTTTATCGAGCCTGATGTAGGTATCTTCAATTTCCACTGCGTTTGGTCCAACACCGTGACCAAGGATGTCGGTTTGTGAAAATGAAACTGCGAGGAAATCCGTAGTCGAAGTCTGGCCGAGCTTTTCTCCATCAAGCGCAGCTTTCACCATCTCCGTTAAATAATCATTCGCAAATGGCAGGGTGGTTATGATATCATAATTGTTATTTTTTCTAAGTTCCTTAATGTTGTATGGAAATGTTGCCTTATCCTTTCCAGCAACCTTTATTTCGTATGGACTGTCATCAGGTCCACTTTCAATATATTGATCGATTGGAAATACAGTCTTCCAATCCATCGATAGATATTGATCAGGTAATTTTTTTGCATTGAAGCGATTGACCCAATCAGGGGTCTGAGTCATGTAATAAGTGCTTGTGATAAAAGTCCCTGTTTCACTGTCGTACCAGTAGGCACCATCCGCCATGTGACCGGCCGGTAGAACGGCGCCACGATCTTTAAGGGAAATGCTAATCACTTTCGATTTGCGTTGGGAGAATAATTTCAGTTCATCGGTTACTGTTGTGGTAAGCAACCGCCATGGTGACACACCTCCATTTGCATCCGTCGATCCAACTGCCTGTTGATTTGGATCGTTAACGCAATTGACTACTTTTTTTAAATTTTTATCGTACCATTCGTTTGAGATAATGCCGTGCAATGCCGGTGTTGAGCCAGTGTAAACCGATGCGTGTCCGGGACCTGTTACAGTAGGCACATAGTTGTAATGGCCATTTCTCACCATGAAGCCATCATTGATCATGCGCTTAAATCCACCGTTTCCAAACTTATTGTAGAACCGATATAAATATTCCTGTCGCATCTGGTCGACAACAATTCCGACAACGAGTTTAGGTCGTTCATTAACGGGTTTAATCTGTGCAAAAACATTGATGCAGAAAAGTACCAGCGTGGAAAGGAGAATAGGCTTCATAGGAATTTTAAAAATACTGGCCAATATAACCAAAATGGTCGCCGGTTGTGTTATTAATTTATGAATGGTGGGTTAACGTCCGCCGCAATAGATTTTCTCGTAATCTTCAGTTTGTTCGTAGATTTCACGTCTTACCAATTTTCCATTTCGGTCGTAATAGATCACAACAAAAATTGAAGCCTCAGCAACGTGCTTCTCAGTAAAAAACAATGGCTCTTCGGGCGAGCCTACGTTCGCCAGGTCGGAAAACGTGATGGGAATGATTATGCCTCGCGTGTTACTGATAACGCCGAAGGAGTCGTCACGTTCAACAATGGCGACTTTTTCCAACGAGTTGTCCTTAACCATTTTCAACGCTTTGATATTCGACTCAATAAATTCTTTTTTATCAATGTCATACAACGCCCACAATTGATTCCGCTTTACTAAAGCGACTGAATCACTCCACTCCCGAATTTCTTCGAACTCCGGTTTCAACTCTTTCATTTTATCCCAGGTTGTGATTCCATAGAGCCCATCTTTATAGACCACAATGAATTGATCACCATAGGTAAAAAGATTTTTGTCGAAGGCAGGTTTAATTAGTTTCTCGTCTCGCGTGTTGTACAGGCCAAAGTGCATCGACTTCAAAACAGAAACTGTGTTGCCCTTCACACTTCCAATCGCATCATATTCGAATGGTAGTAATATTTTGCCGGATGCGTTGACGAGCGCCTTTTTATCTTTCCGTATTATAATGAACAGGTCATTGCCTGCCACTTGGATATCATCGAATGTTTCCGAGAAAAGTCTTTTTCCCTTTGAATTGTAAACGGCAGTCATTTCAATC
>CBQWHS010000788.1:0-2507 GCA_967728665.1 uncultured Chryseosolibacter sp.
GCTTTAATGAACGGCCCAAAACGCCCATTGAGTACTTGTATCTCTGGATTCTCCGGGAAGGCTTTTATGAGTCGATTGGCATCGGCAACACGTTTCGCTTCGATCAATTCAACAGCCTTTTCAGGTGTGATCGTATAGGCGTCCTGGTCCTTTGGAATCGAAACGAATTTCTTATCGTGCAAAACGTATGGGCCAAATCTTCCTATGTTTACCACCACTGGTTTTTCTTCAAACATTCCAAGATCACGAGGCATTTTGAAAAGTTCCATGGCATCGGCCATCGTAATGTTCTCGATAAATTGACCCGGGCGAAGACTTGCAAATTTCGGACGTTCGCCACCATTGTCATCGGGGTTCTCCCCGATTTGAACATAGGCACCGAATTTCCCGAGTTTCGCATAAACATTCTTACCCGTCTTTGCATCACGCCCAAGTTCTTTCGTTCTGCCTACAGAGGATCGCTCAACTTTTTCCGTCTTCGAAACTTTTTTATGGAAAGGCTGATAGAAATTCGAAATCATCTTTTTCCATTGAAGCTTGCCACTGGCAATTTCATCGAACTCCTGTTCAATTTCTGACGTGAATGAATAATCCGTGATGTCCGGGAAATGTTCTACCAGGAAATCATTCACAACCATAGCTGTATTCGTAGGGAACAACTTGTTCTTTTCAGCTCCGGTTATTTCAGAATCCACGCGCTTATCGATCTTGTTTTCTTTCAGCGTAAAGACATTATATTTTCGTTCATTTCCTTCGCGCATTTCCTTCACAACATAACCACGTTTTTGAATCGTAGTAATCGTTGGAGCATAGGTTGATGGACGACCAATTCCCATCTCTTCCAATTTTTTCACCAAACTAGCTTCCGTATATCGTGGCGGATGTCTTGAGAAGATTTGCTTCGCGATGAGTTCATCCAGGTTTAACACCTGGCCAATCGTTAATGGCGGAAGTGTTTTACTGTTCTCTTCCTCTGAATCTTCGTCATCACCGGATTCAATATATACCTTCAAGAATCCTTCAAACTTGATCACTTCACCCGTTGCGATCAGGTTTCTTGGATTGGTTGAAATGCTGATCGTTGCAGTAGTTTTTTCCAACTCAGCATCGGCCATCTGTGATGCAATAGCACGCTTCCAAATCAGTTCATACAAGCGTTGACCGTTTCTATCCGCGCTTGCATCCATCAACGAAAAATCTGTTGGACGAATCGCCTCGTGGGCCTCTTGCGCACTGGAAGATTTAGTTTTGAATTGGCGTGGCTGATGAAAGTTCGGTCCGAACGCTGCGGAAATTTGTCGCTGCGCGCCTTGCCTGGCTTCATCCGACAGGTTAACGGAGTCAGTTCTCATGTAACTGATCTTTCCTGCTTCGTATAATTTCTGTGCAACGGCCATGGTTTGAATTACCGAGAACCCAAGTTTGCGGGCCGCTTCTTGTTGCAATGTTGATGTGGTGAATGGCGGTGCTGGTGAACGCTTTGATGGTTTTGTCTGGAGGTCTGCGATTGCAAACTTTGCGCCTTTACAGGACTCCAGGAAATCCATCGCCTCCTGCTCCGTTTCAAAACGTTCAGGTAGTTCAGCAACCAAGTTTTTGCCTTTTCCTAAATCGAAAATGGCGTTGACTTTATAAGACGATTTAACTTTAAACTCAGTGATCTCACGTTCGCGCTCCACTACTAAACGAACCGCCACAGATTGAACGCGTCCGGCAGAGAGACCCGTTGCAATTTTCTTCCAAAGTATAGGCGAAAGCTCATATCCCACCAGTCGATCCAGTACACGTCTGGCTTGCTGCGCATCTACAAGGTCCTGATCGATGCCTCGTGGTTTTTCAAGTGCATTAAGGATCGCTTTCTTCGTGATTTCGGTAAATACAATTCGTCTGGTCTTCGCGTCCGTTAAATCCAACACTTCTTTTAAATGCCAGCTTATGGCTTCTCCCTCGCGGTCTTCATCGCTTGCCAGGTAAACCATTTCGGCGTCATCAGCAAGTTTTCGGAGCTTTTGAATTATCTCCTTCTTATCAGGACTTATCTCATAGGTCGGTTCGAAGTCATTCTCTATATCAATTGCATCACCACCTTTAGGCAGATCGCGAATGTGCCCCATGCTGGAAGCAACTTTAAAATCTTTTCCCAAATACCCTTCAATGGTCTTCGCTTTGGCCGGTGATTCAACGATAACTAAGTTTTTCGACATGCTATTTTCTCAATTCAAACACGCCAAATATCATGAATTTTTATAAAAGTCAAATTTTCGATGCCGATACGCCAACGAACAGCCGCCTAATCAGACCTTTAGGAACAATAAAAATTCCGGTAAAGAATTCCATCTGCAATACCTTTTTTCCAAGTTCCGCTCATAACTTTGACTTTCTAAGTGGCCTTAAATTTTTTTGATGCACAAACAACTTTATCTTATCCGGCATGCTCAAGCCGTTGAAAAAAGTAGCTATAATTCAGATAAAGACCGGGAGTTGACGCAGACAGGCGTGCAGGAAGC
>CBQWHS010000789.1:0-2507 GCA_967728665.1 uncultured Chryseosolibacter sp.
CGTTGAAAGGGATTATCAAATTGAACCTCAAATCACTGCAGAGAATCTTATCGACAACGCAATCGAATCTTTTGAGTTAAAATATTCTGAAGAAGATGCATTGGAAAATTCATCCAATAATCCAGAAGAATATTTATACGAGCCAAATGCATCAATTCTTAAAGTCGGGGCATTCAAGTCAGTTGCAAAACAATTCAATTTGAAGAAGGTGGATGTCAGCACGCATTATTATACAACGTCAAAAGTTGTTGAGAATTTCCCCGGACGGATTTTTAAAATTGACGCTTTTGTAAAACCAGACCGCTCCGCCTTGTCTTTTTTCCCACAAGGAAAAGCAAACATTACCACGCGCAATTATCCTTTGTCAGTTGATGAATTGAAGAAACGAACAGGCTTGAAAGATGGTGGTGATAAATATCTGATCGGATTCTCCGGCGCTAAGGAAAAATTCCTGGTGGTTGCTTCGCGACTTAAGTGACTACAAATACTGGATGATCTGATCTACCGGCGTCTGACCATTGAACTTCTGAATCAACTGACCTTTTTCGGAATAGATATAAATAGAAGGAGCGGAGATTGCTCCAAAAGTGTCGAGAATATTTTGGGTGGTTGTCAACCCGAAATGAATGTTGTTGTACTCAATCAATTTATAATCCCTGCTAAACTTAACAATCTCATCCACTGGTGAGGATGAAACAAAGTACATAGTAAAGTTCTTAAATCGATCAAGATTAGCTTTAATGTCTTCAGCTTCGTGTTGGCAATGGTCACAATCAGGTTGAAACAAAACCAAAATTGTTTTTTCTTTTAGCGATTTCAAATCGATAATGCTTCCATCGACCAGTCGGATTTGCAGATTAGGAAGATCGTTTTCCACAGGTGCGGCTTCCGTCTTCGGGGTTCCTGTTACTGGTTCGGGTTCAGATTTTTGCTTACATCCAACAAAAATTACTACAAGCAAGAGCGCAGCAATTCGAATCATAGACTTTCGATATAAAAATTCATTCCGAGATACATTAAATAAAACGCAAGGGCCACCAAACCGTAAAGCTTAATCACCTTCCTCCTGTTTTGAACATCTTCCCACCACAACATTGCCCACGGTCGGAAAAGTCCAATGACTAAAAATAACAAGCAGGTGAAACTCACGTAGAGGAAGAGTTGTTGAATGAATTTCAACGTGTCGATCGTCATGGCATCAAAATTATGGAAATGCCATTATATTTGCGGTCTTCCGCCGAAAGGATTAACGGAATTTAAGGAAGTTTGAAGGCGAATGATTTTCTCAGCATCTATCGCGCGGATGGTTTGATCAAAACCGTGGCCGCAGGGATAAAAGCGTCTGATAGTAAAAATCTTAGAATAAAAGGCCTCTCCGGCAGTCTCGATGCCGTCATCGTTGCATCAACATTCAAGCTTCATCACCAGGATTATTTAATTGTCTTAACGGATCGCGAAGAAGCCGCCTATTTTCAGAACGATCTCCAGAATTTGCTTGATCGTGAGATCCTTGTTTTCCCAATGTCATATAAACGCCCGTATGAATATGACGAAACTGAGAACGCGAACATTCTGATGCGTTCAGAAGTATTAAACATGCTGGCGAACAAAAAGCAGAACGACATTATCGTCACATACCCAGAGGCGCTGAGCGAAAAAGTTATCAACAAAAAATCACTTGCTGCTAACACGTTCACGATCACAAACAAAGAGAAGCTTGACATTCAGTTTCTGGAGGAGTTCCTTCACAATTACGATTTTGAGAAAACGGATTTTGTGTATGAAGCTGGGCAGTTTGCAGTTCGCGGAGGCATTATCGATGTTTTTTCTTTTGCAAATGAAATGCCTTATCGGATTGAATTGTTTGGCGATGAGGTCGACAGCATTCGTTCATTCGAACCCGGGTCTCAGCTTTCAGTTGGAAATCATGACAGTGTCAGTATTATCCCCAACGTTCAGACAAGATTAATTCAGGAGGAACGTCAATCCCTTCTTGAATTTATTTCACCGCAAACTCGCTTATGGTTTAAAGACTTTCAGCACACGTGCGACATCATTCAGAAGAGTTTTGAAAAGGTTGAGCAGTCTTTCGACAAGATTTTAAAAGAGAGCGGAAACACACAAGTCATTGCGAGCCCGGAACAACTCTTCGAACAAGCTTACGGTTTTTCAGAACGGTCAGAAAATTTTACGCGGATTGAATTCGGTTCCAGGTTTACTTTCAAGGACCCAAAAACATTCGATTGGAAATCCTCGGCGCAACCTTCGTTTAATAAAAATTTTGAATTGCTTGCCAACGATTTGTCTGACCATCAATCGCAGGGGTTTAGCAACTTCATCGCGGCAGACATGCCGAAACAACTTGAGCGTCTCTCTGGAATTTTTGATGAGATCAATACACAAAGTCATTTTCAGCCGTTGGATTTTGCGCTTAGACAAGGTTATGTTGATCAGACAATAAAAATTGTTTGTTATACCGATCACCAGATTTTCGAGCGTTTCCATCG
>CBQWHS010000790.1:0-2504 GCA_967728665.1 uncultured Chryseosolibacter sp.
GAATGATATATAGCTTCATGTCATTTCGCGAGAAGTCGCGATATCGGAAAAGCAGATAAAGTTTGTCGTGGTACGCACGTTTTCCCACGAGTTGATAATTTCGCTCGACGGGTAGAAAACCGTTCCACTGCTCTTTGAAAACAGTATCGAGCTTAACCATTTGAAACTGGTCTTCATGCGATCCAAATAACTTTCGATATACATAAAGACCGTCCGGGCCCGCGGGAATAATTTCAAAACTGCGTTCCTGGTTAAGTATAGGGATTTCGTAACGATTTGTTTGCTCTACCTGCGCAGCGGAAGGAAGAGTTATAACAGTGAGGAATAGAAGTTTTATTCCATTATCTGACCACTGCTTTATTGATGTAAAAAACGTCCCGAACGCGATCATCTTTGCTTTGCACGTTGCGTACAGTTTGGTATCCCCAAATAAAAAATGTATTACCGATCCAATGTTTTATTCCTCCCTCATCCTCTTTCTCCCCTCTGATCTCTTCAACAGGGTCATTCAATTTTATTTTTTCACTCAACTCTTTCATAGACCCGTTCCCCATGTCAATTACTTTTAACTTTAATTCTGATTCTTTTTTGTAAATAAAATAAACCTGACCGTTCTGCAACACATAATCCGAGACCTGTTCGAGGCCCGGTTTTTTAACGTCATCCATTTTTAAACTTTGATCCCAAAGCTTTTTTCCTTTTGAATCGAATGCTACAAGAACGCTTGCCTGAGTTTTTATTTCTTCGGCGTTCTTCACATTATTATTTCCATACGAATAGGGGCGATACATGCGCATACCAGGATAATACATCGGCCAAAAAGGATTGTATCCATAATAAGCATTTCCAAAATATGGATTGCTGTAGGGACTGTTAAAGTAAGGATTCATTGTGCTGGATGGCTGATAAACTTCAGCAAGCAATAAAAATCCCTCCGGATGTTCCTCTATTTTGAACGGCATCACATAGCTTGTAAAGGAAGGCTTTCGTCCTTCCACTGCGTCAGCCTTTGCATTATCCTTGATTCTTTGCGCGCGTTTCGGATTGAGATAATCTGTGAAATGGTCCAATTGCCCAAAGGACAAAAAATTAATTTTCTGTTCGTCGAATGGATTAACGGCTACTGAAAAAAAACCTGATGATTGTTTTCCCTGGCGATCGCCCCATGTTCCCAGCACGAGCAGATCTTCACGCTCCAGCGTGCTGCTGATGCTTGTCTGAAGTGACCGGTCTTCATCTATTGGTACAACATCTTCTAAAAGAAGTTTTCCAGTGTCATCAAACGTTCTGAAAATTAGCTTTCGTTCAGACTTAAGACTTCTGTCAATAGTAATGGTGTTGAATGTTTGATTTTGATTGACGCGCAAATCCACCAATTCATTATCTTTTTGGAAAAAACCAGGTACAACCTTGATCTGCTTGTCCATCATATCATACAAGACAACGGCAGGTTCGTTGCTGACATATCCGCCAAGCACAATCTTGTTTCCAACTTTGCTGAAGTGAGTGACTTTAAAATCCAGTTCCGGTTTTACTTCGTTTCGCGATTTTTCGGCGCCCTCAATAAGATCAATGTCGATTAATACAAAACTGTTTCGATTATTATCTCCTGTCCGATAGAGCAAAAACAAGTGTCCTTTTGCATGCTCATATCCGATGAGCGGATATCGATGCTCTATCTCGATGTCGAAATTTTTCTTTTCATTAAGCGCGGTATCAAGCAAAATAATTTCCCACAATTTTTTCGCTCCGTTGTATTTGTTCCTTTCGCGAATGAGAAACAGCCCCTCGTCTTTTAGGGGTATGATTGAATAGTATTCATCGCTGTTTTTTTGCCTTCGTTCAAACCGATGCGTTTGCGAAAGCTGGGCAAACGAACTTCCAAACGTGGTAAGAAAAAGTACCAGTGAAAAAACAGTAACAATATTCTGCGTTGACTTCACAAGACTCATGAGTTATTCCTCGCTTAGCGAAACAATCAAATTAAATTCCTCTTCTTTAACAGGTTGAACAGACAGGCGGGAGGCCCGTACGAGAACCATATTTGCAAAACGTTTATCGCTTTTAATTTGTGATAAAGAAATTGACTTTTTTAATTTTTTCTCCGGTGCAAGATCGACTGCAATCCAGTCCGGATCCTTTGGTTCGGGGTATGGCGCGGTGACAACTTTTGCTATTCCAATCACAGATTTTTCATCGCCCGTATGATACACAAAAGCCTTGTCTCCTTTTTCCATGGACTTCATGTTGCTGCGCGCCTGGAAGTTTCGCACACCATCCCATGTTCCCTTTTTTTCTTTGACAAGATCATCCCAGGAATAAGTGTCTGGTTCTGTTTTGACAAGCCAATAGTTCATAAAGAGTCGTTTTCGTAGGATTCTAAATTAACAATTTGGAATGAATAACGACATTAATGCTGAGGCCTCACAAATGACAAATTATAAGTGACGGATGGCGAAAAACTCCTTTCCCAATGCCTGATTATCCAATGACAAGGGAATAAA
>CBQWHS010000791.1:0-2485 GCA_967728665.1 uncultured Chryseosolibacter sp.
GCTATTGAATCCGCACATGCCGTTGCTGTCTTGAAGCAATTTGAGTTTGACTCCGATGATGTCGTGGTAATAAATCTTTCCGGCAGGGGAGATAAAGATCTTGAAACGTATATACGCTGGGGTAAGTATTAATTGACTTACGCATAGCTGAAAAAATAAAATGAAGAATCGAATTACAGAATTGTTTAAAACGAAGAAGGAAAATATTCTTTCTGTTTTTTACACCGCCGGTTTTCCTGCGTTGAACGACACCGTGAGAATCGCCGAGGCTCTTGAGACATCCGGCGCAGATATTATTGAAATTGGAATTCCATTTTCAGATCCGGTCGCAGATGGCCCCACCATTCAACAGAGTAACAAAGTTGCGCTGGATAATGGTATGAACGTCAGGCTACTTCTTCAACAAGTTATCGAGCTCAGAAAGAAAGTAAATATTCCCGTGGTACTGATGGGATATCTTAATCCTGTGATGCAATATGGCGTGCCGCAGTTTATTACTGACGCATCAAAGGCCGGTGTTGATGGTTTGATTTTGCCAGACATGCCCGTGTATGAATTTGAAGAAGAATATAAACCACTTTTTGCAGAGGCAAATTTATGTAACACATTTCTTATATCGCCAACAACGTCTCCCGATAGAATTGTGCATATCGATAACATGACTGAAGGTTTTATTTATGCGGTTTCCGCATCCAGCACAACAGGTGCCAGGAATACCTTTAGCGAAGAGCAGTTGAATTATTTCAAAAGGATTAAACAGATGAAGCTAAAAAATCCGTTACTCATTGGCTTTGGAATTTCGGATCATTCTACATTTTCCATCGCTTCGTCATATAGTGCAGGAGCAATTGTAGGAAGCGCTTTCATCACGCTGCTCAAAGGTTCTAAAGATTTTGAAGGCGACATCAAAACATTTGTTCAAGATCTGAAATCGAATTCGAAATGATTATTCAATTAGACGCTAAGATATCTTCTGCAGATCGCGATGCTATTTTGGTAGCGGTAAAGGCACTTGATTATAAAACAACGGAGGTAAAAACGCAGAAGAATAATTACCTCGTAGCGATCGGTAAAAGAGAATTTGACATTCGAAGGCTCGGCCATATGAGCGGCATCGCGGATATTCACCGGGTGTCCGATGATTATAAACTTGTATCACGAAAGTGGAAAGTTGGAAGGACACACGTTAACCTTGGCGATGATGTTGTCATTGGTAACGGATCGTTGTCAATCATGGCGGGACCTTGTTCAATTGAAAACGAATCGCAAGTTCAATTAACGATAGACCACCTGAAGGCGAATGGTTTGCAAATTATGCGAGGGGGAGTTTTTAAGCCGCGAAGTTCGCCTTACGCGTTTCGTGGAATGGGCGTTGAAGGCTTAAAGATGTGGCACACGATCGCAAGGCAGGCGGGAATCAAGATTGTAAGTGAGGTAATGCAAGTGAGTCAGATCGCGGAGATGTATGATTACGTTGACATATTTCAAGTAGGAGCAAGGAACACGCAAAATTTTAATTTGCTTGATGAGTTGGGAAAAGTTGATAAACCTGTGATGATAAAGCGCGGCATCTCTGGTACCATTGAGGAATTGTTGTATTCTGCTGAGTATGTTTTTTCTGCTGGCAACGAGAAGTTAATGCTTTGTGAGCGCGGCATTCGAACGTATGAAAAAGCTAGCAGGAACACGATGGATGTGAATGCCATTCCGATCCTGAAAGAAAAAACTCATTTGCCCGTTATCGCAGACCCATCTCATGGTATCGGCATTCGCGAATATGTTGCACCGATTGCGCTTGCTGCGGTGATGGCTGGTGCCGATGGAATTATTTACGAGACCCATCAAAAGCCTGAAGAAGCTGCGTCCGATGGGCAGCAGACTCTTGATTTTGAAGAATCTTCCAGGTTGATTCAGAGATTACGATCTGCATTTGCTTTACGAAATTCATTTTAAGATTTGCTTATGACAGTATACGGTATTAAAAATTGCAATACAGTTAACACAGCAATTGATTGGTTGAAGAAAAATAAGACGGAATTTGAGTTTCATGATTACAAGTCTAAAGGAATCACGGAGGAAAAATTGAAAGAATGGATCAAGCAAGTCGGATGGGAGAACCTTGTCAACAAGCGCGGCACCACATGGCGGCAACTCGATCCTGCGGTTCAGGAAAGAACTACCAATGAAAAAGAGGCTATCAAACTTATGATGGAGAAAACAAGCGTGATAAAACGTCCGCTAATTGAAGAGCATGGAAAAATCGCAGCACTTGGATTTGATGAAGCGGACTACAAAAAGAAGTTCTGATCCAGTCTATGTGTCCATTATCCACGAGACACGACCGGGACCTTTTCACTCATCGCCGAATATTTAGGTTTAACTTTTTGCTTTCTCTCGGTTTTCGGCCCGACATCCCAACGCAAAAACCTTCTGTAAAGTCTGGAGAGAAATAATGGATGATAGCCGAGCTTATGAAGAATGTAGA
>CBQWHS010000792.1:0-2485 GCA_967728665.1 uncultured Chryseosolibacter sp.
TACCGACTTTGTCTATCCTGGTGCCCTTCACACTCGGTTTCAACATGCTTTGGGCGCAATGCATTTGATGGGATTAGTCCTCGATAATCTTCGTTTCAAAAACATCGAAATCTCGGAAGAAGAATATGAAGCTGCACAGTGCGCAGTACTCCTCCACGACATCGGCCACGGACCTTTTTCTCACGCGTTGGAACATTCGATTCTTTCCGGAGTGAAGCACGAGAGTATTTCTAATCTGCTGATTGGTGCACTCAACAAACAATTCAATGGAGAATTGGATTTGGCATTAAAAATTTTTAGAAATAGTTATAAGCGAAAATTTTTCCATCAATTGGTTTCCAGCCAACTCGACATCGATAGACTTGACTATTTAAACCGCGATTGTTTTTTCACCGGCGTGATGGAAGGTACTATAGGCATCGATCGAATCATCATGATGCTGGATGTGTACAAAGATCAACTGGTAGTTCAGGAGAAAGGGATTTACAGCATTGAAAATTTTCTCAATGCCCGGCGCCTCATGTACTGGCAAGTGTATCTGCACAAGACTTCCGTCAGCGCGGAGCGGATGATGGTAAATTTAATTCGCAGAGCACAGGCATTGCTTCATGCAGGTGAGAAAATTACGGCAACTGATTCACTTCTAATTTTTCTGACAAACCATTACACAATTGAATCCCTTCAATCCAATCCGTCAGTATTGAATTCGTTTGCAAAGTTAGATGACAACGACATTTGGGGTGCAATTAAAATGTGGAGTAATCACGAAGACCGGATTTTGTCGATGCTGTCGACCATGCTGATCGAGCGAAACCTCTTTCAAATTATTTTGAGCAATGAACCGATCAAGAAAAGTTCAATTGAAAAAATACGAATCAACATCAGCAAGGAATACCAAACATTGAGGTCGGAATCGTTTTATCTATTCTCTTTTGGCAGCGTGTCAAATGAGGCCTATACAGAAGGCCAGAAGATTAATATTCTCACAAAAAAGGGGGAGCTGCTGGACATCGCACAAGCGTCTGATTTGCCAAACATCAAGGCACTGTCCAAAATCGTGAAAAAAAACTATCTCTGCTGGCCTAAAAATGTATCTTTGTAAGAACCGTTGTTAGTGTTCTTAAAAATTAAACAGTGAACTGAGTTAAAAGATAATGCATGGAATTTACCATCAATCAGGTTGCAGCCTTGTTGGGAGGAGAAGTGAAGGGAGATGGCCAGGAAAAAATAAATATGCTGGCCAAAATTCAAGAAGCGAAGAAAGGTCAGGTTGCGTTCCTCTCCAACCCCAAGTATGAGCAATTCATTTATACTACGAACGCTTCAGCCGTCATCGTAAAAAAAGATTTTATTCCTCGAAAAGAAATCTCTACAACACTTATAATCGTTGACGACCCTTATGTCAGCTTCACGGCATTGCTGGAAGAATATCACAAGATGATGAACTTTCAGAAATCCGGAATTGAGCAACCCAGCTTTATTGGCGAGAATAGCTCAACTGGTTCATCGATTTACCGTGGAGCATTCTCTTACATCGGCAACAACGTAAAGATCGGCAACAACGTAAAAATTTACCCTCATACGTATGTTGGTGATGAAGTGACCATCGGTGACAACACAGTACTGCATGCAAATGTTAAATTGTATTCAGGCACACGACTCGGCAGCAACTGCGTGATCCATTCGGGCACTGTTATTGGCAGCGATGGGTTTGGATTCGCACCACAAGAGGATGGCACGTATAAAACAATTCCCCAACTCGGAAATGTTATTATTGAAGACAACGTAGTGATCGGCGCGAATACCGTGATTGATTGTGCAACGTTTTTCGGTGATTCTACAGTGATCGGAAAGGGAGTTAAGCTTGATAATCTTATCCAGGTTGCCCACAATGTCGAGATCGGCAAAAACACCGTGATTGCGGCCCAAAGTGGAATATCAGGTTCAACAAAAATCGGAGAAAATTGTGTGGTTGCGGGGCAAGTTGGAATTGCAGGTCATCTTGTTATCGCGAATAACTCAAGTTTTGGTGCCCAATCCGGTGTCGGAAAGTCAATTTCCAAACCAGGGGTCAAGATGGCTGGAAGCCCAGCGATCGATTTGAAAGAATATTACAGGTCATATGCTGTATTCAAACAGCTCCCGGAGCTTACAAACCGCCTTCGGGATCTTGAGAAAAAAATAGAGAGTCTTCAACCGTCGGAATCACAAATTTCCGGACGGTCATAAAATCATAAAGCACTGGCCACTAGCCGATTGAAGTACATCGTTGTGATTTAGACACGTCTCACCAGACCAAATCGAACGTTGTGCATTTTCAATGTTGACATTTTCACTAAAAACAAAGCAATTTCAAGCGGCACCTTTCCTCCGACATCTTTGAGCTTTAGGGTTTTTCCGGTTAACTTTGCCGACTTTCCAGAACTATGCTCAATATCAAACAGCAGACTATTCAAAAATCCGTGACCATTTCAGGCGTTGGCCT
>CBQWHS010000793.1:0-2481 GCA_967728665.1 uncultured Chryseosolibacter sp.
GCTTCATGCTTGGACATCGCAAGATCGCGCTTGATCTTGGCAAGATACTGTTCCGTTTTGGTGATGTAGTCGTTGATCGACTTCAACTTTGAAACAACTCTTTCAAAGGAGTCCTCTTCGCCTGAAGGCTTATGTAAAAAATTTCCGGCTGGGTCTATAGAGTCAAGCAATACATTCAATTGACGAAAATGATTCACCATTTCCTGATGTTCAACCAATTGATTTTTTAATGAGTCATTTTCACTTTTCAATTGAGCAATTTGCCTGGACTCACATCCATACATGATTAAGCCGATAGTAAAAAAACAAACGATGAGGCTCCAAAGTAGTCGCATAATTAAGTCGGTTGATTATACTAACCGGCAATAAAAATGCGTACCCGAAGCGACTTCCAATATTCCAAAGCGACAGAATGTCGATTGGAACGATTACCTGCTGAAGTGGAAAAAATCGATTTTACGATTCGTTGGCGCATATTGAAACCCATGGATGCTACCGGCAATTCAACGGCTTGAAACGCCGATACTGATACGCAAATGCCGTTGTTCCGACATGATGAAATTTCATGTGGAGAGTTGAGTCGCAAAATTTACCTTTCTGAAAAGTTCTTCAGCATTGTGCGGATTTCTGGAGAATATGTGGGAATTGCTCCACGCTCGCTGGCAACAAATCCGCCTATGAGATTTGCCAGCTTTGCGGATGCTATCGGATCGTGCGTATTGATAAAACCGTACATGAATGCTGCACTGAATGCATCTCCTGCCCCAACTGCATCGGCAACTTTAACAGCGTCACAGGGAGTGTGTGATAATTTTTCTTTGAAATAAACATAACAACCTTTGTCCGCAGCTGTGATGATGATAACCTCAAGCTGGTGATAACGTTGTGTTAGTGCGGAACAGAACTTTTCGTTATCGAGAAGAGTGTTGAACAACGTTGCGGATAATATGGGAACTTCTTCATGATTCAATTTGAATACCGTGGCAATGCTGATTGAATCGACGATAATTTTTTCCGAATAACCTTCCTTGCGTAGATTAACATCATAGAATACATTTCTGAACCGATGTGAATTCAGAATTGCATGCAATGATTTTGCTGATACATCGCTACGTTGAATAAGTGAACCAAAATAAAATACGTCGAAGACAGTTGATTGCAGTTGAGATAACATCGTGTCGGACGCAATGAAATCGTAAGCGACATTTTTTGTGATCGTGTAATCGGGTTGACCATTGTTGAGGCGTACATCAACTGTACCTGTTGGATATTGATCGTCCCATTGAATGAAGTCAGTCTTCACACCATGAAGTTTGCATTGATCGAACGCTCTCTTTCCAAGTGAATCGTTTCCCAATCGGGAGATGATAAACGCTTCGTTGCCGCATTGTACACTGTGCGCAGCAAAATTAAATGGAGCGCCTCCCAAGTGCGGGATTGTATCGATAATATCCCAAAGGATTTCGCCAAATGCCAATACTCTCATTCACCAGATTCGTTTAATTTCTTTTACCTGCAACGAGTCAACGGAAATTGTCCCTGTTGTTGAATACATCTTCACCTTGTCCAGATTACTTTTTGGAAAAAATATTCCAGTCATGACCGTTACTCCATTGTCGAAAAACAATTCTACGGACGCGACATCGATCACGACAGTAAAATTAATTTTGTCAGCACTGCTGATTCTAGGAGCGTAACTTATTGCGTTGAAATTCGGGGCGAAATCATTTTCACCAGCATTGCTGCGATCGATAAAAAATCGATTTGAGTTTGTGTCAAACCCAAACTTTAAATTTTCACCTTTGTCATTGTAAAGTTCGAATGTAAACGATTTGGCATCCGTGGTTCCACTCAGCCGACTTGTCGACAATAGGAAATTTGTTTGCTCGTGAATTTTTAACGTATCAACATTAGCAATCGAGGCGATTGATTTTGACTTCCCTGAAATCAAATCCAATTCTTTTACAGGAGCGGATGAGAGCCGAAACTCGTTGTTTACTTTTTCAAGCTTCAATTCGCGCGGAACAGTCATGGCGCTTCGCCACGGTGAAGTTGGGACGACGTTGGCATAGTTCCAGTTGCTCATCCAACCAAGAAAAATTCTTCGCCCATCTTCTGCTGGAATATTAGACCAGGTAACGCCAGCGTAGTCATCCGGACCATGATCAATCCATAACGTATCATTCTTAGGTTTGTCGCTGATAAAATTTTTCCCATCAAAATTGCCTATGAAATATTGAGTAGCCGATCCTCCATTCGGTCCACCTGGATTGATACTGAGCAACATGACCCACTTCTTTTTATCCTCGCCTGGAATTTGTAATTGAAAAAGATCAGGACATTCCCAAACGCCTCCGTGACTTCCAGCGTCTTTGCCGAACTCGCCAAGTTTATTCCAGGACTTCAAATCGACTGAACCGTAAAATTCAACATGATCTAATACAGCAAGAATCATTATCCATTTTTTTGAATCTTCATGCC
>CBQWHS010000794.1:0-2476 GCA_967728665.1 uncultured Chryseosolibacter sp.
ACCTTCGTAACTCAAAAATGATATATGAGTAATGAAATAAATGATGATATGCTATCCACACAATGGTATCATTATGTTTTTGCTTTCCTGGGAGGCGTTTTCTTTGTAAACGTTTTACCTCATTATATACATGGTGTAACTGGTCAATCTTTTCCAACGCCTTTTGCTAACCCTCCGGGTAAAGGGTTATCCACACCTTTTCTCAATGTGATCTGGGCAGTGATTAACTTTCTAATTGGATTTTCAATATTGTATTTTACGAAGGTGATTCAAAGGAACAAAATGATATGGATAGCCGTTTTCACTGGAGGCCTGTTAATGTCTTTTTACCTTGCTCATTATTTTGGATCATTAAAATAATTCCAGGTAATAAGGGGATCATAAATTATTTGTAAGACAAATGAGGTTCCCTGAATTCCGATGTACTTCCATTGCGATAAAAGTCATTCCTCTATTCCTCGGCGAATTGGAAATAAAAAATTAATTGAAGGATCAGAAATATTACTTGAACACAAATATTTCAAGCCGGTAAGGGGCCTTGGCTAATACGTTGATCGCAACTGAATCTACTCTCGACAATGAAACAAGAGTGAAATGGGTCTACCATGAATTTTCCAGTTATCCGATTAACTTGCTAACGGTTACTATGAATATGGATAAGATTGTTGGGAAGGATTTAGAAGAATGTCTGTCGGACCTTAAGTCAATTCTCGAAGGAAAAAAGATTGATACTGGAGTTAATGTTTAGTGAATGCATATAACCGATATCGCCTTCCACGGAGAAGTGCTGATGTTATGGACTAAAAATAAATGAGCATGAAAGTTGCAATTAACAATACGCTGGTTCAGATCGGTCGTATTCGGTCCTCTTTGACGGAAATACGAAATGCTCCTAACCAAGGATATGAGGGAGCACCTGATGCTTGGGTCGAAATCAATAAAGAATTTGTCGAGGGACTGGACGGTATCAACGTTGGTGATGAAATAATTTTGATCACTTGGTTTCATCAATCAGATCGCGATGTACTCAAAGTGCATCCACAAAACAACAAAAAAAATCCCCTTACTGGAGTGTTTGCAACCAGGTCGCCTAATCGGCCTAATCCACTTGGAATTCACCCCGTGAGCGTGTTGGAAGTTCTTGATAACGAAATCAAAGTCGGGCCGCTTGAGGCTATAGACGGTACGCCGGTAATCGATATAAAGCCGGTAATATGACTTTTAAATTATCCTTGGAAAATTGCATTTCCTCGCGACGGTGACACGATAGCATCTCACTCAACCAGAAACCGAAACCAATAATTGTCAGACAACGAACAACAACAATCGATTGAAAATCCGATTATCATCGCTGGAGAATCCGCCCTGTTGAGTTACTAATTTAAATTGCTGAAGCGCACTAGCTTCAACATGAAAAAACAGTATACTTAGCCAAAGTTGGTTTATAAATAACGTTTCCACATGTCTGTCAAAGTTGCCATTCGTCATAAGACTTCGTATGAATATGATCGGGCAGTAAATCTTACTCCGCATACATTTCGCTTACGGCCAGCGCCTCATTGTCGCACGCCGATCTTGTCATACACATTGAAGATCACACCGGAAAATCACTTTCTAAACTGGCAGCAAGACCCTTTCGGAAACTACCAGGCCCGGGCGGTTTTTCCAGAACAAACAAAGTCATTCTCATTCGATGTTGAAGTGATTGCAGAGATCGTCGTCATTAATCCGTTTGATTTCTTTATCGAAAGCTACGCTGAAACATTTCCTTTTTCGTATGACCATCAGCTTCGTAAAGAACTGTCACCGTATTTTGAGGTGTCGGAGAACGGACACTTGCTCAAGGAATTTCTAAAGTCTATTGATCTTCCTGAAAAAATAAGAACTATTGACTTTATGGTCGCGCTGAACCAGAAGGTATGGAAGCACACCGCGTATACTATCCGCCTTGAGCCTGGTGTTCAAACCTGTGACCAGACACTCGCACTGAAAAGTGGATCATGCCGCGACTCTGCCTGGCTACTCGTTCAACTCTTCCGTCACCTCGGGCTTGCGGCACGTTTTGTTTCAGGCTATCTCATTCAGTTGAAGGCCGATGTAAAAGCGGTTGACGGACCTTCGGGCACCGAGCAGGACTTTACCGATCTGCATGCATGGGCAGAAGTGTATATTCCGGGTGCAGGATGGATAGGTCTTGACGCAACTTCAGGACTGTTCGCGGGAGAAGGTCATATCCCTTTAAGCTGCACACCTGATCCCATAAGCGCTGCACCGGTAACGGGAGCCACTGATGTGTGTGAAGTAACCTTCCAATATAAAAATGAAGTTTTCAGGATACACGAAGATCCGCGCGTTACAAAGCCATACAGTGAAACACAGTGGGACGAAATTGTTGCATTGGGAAATCTAATTGATGAAGATCTTCAAAAGGAAGATGTTCGCCTGACGATGGGAGGAGAGCCAACCTTCGTTTCGG
>CBQWHS010000795.1:0-2473 GCA_967728665.1 uncultured Chryseosolibacter sp.
AGGCCACCAGCAGCACATTGACAGCATTCAGCATGAGCTCAATGCACATGAAGATGATGATAACATTGCGCCTATATAAGACACCTAAAACACCAATGACGAATAAAGCGGAGCTCAGCCACAAATAATATGTGAGTGGAATTCCCTGTACCGTCTGTGCTACATCGTGATTCATTTCGTAACTTCTTTTAGAGGAGTGATATTGACCGTGGAAATATTTTTAACTCTGCCGTTTGAAGGCGCGTTCATTTCTTTGACACGTTTCATATGAGTTTTTCCTAGCATGACAGCGCCTACCATCGCGGCAAGCAAAAGAATTGATACGATCTCAAAGGGTAATAAGAATTCATTGAATAAAAGTCTTCCAAGATCTTTGACCAATCCTGTGTTTCCAGTGCCAGGTTGTACGGATGCAGATTCAACACCACGCAACGCACCAACAAAAACCACGAGAAGTAATCCAGCAGAGATGACCGCAGAGAATTTAAATAACGTTGATTTTTGGGCTTCATCGTCCACGTTCAAATTGAGCAACATAATTACATACAGGAACAACACCATGATGGCTCCTGCATAAACGATAATGTGAACAGCTGCTAAAAATTGAGCGTTCAGCAAAAGGTAATGGCAGGCAACGCAAAAGAATGTGATGACCAAATAGAGTACACTGTAAATTGGGTTGCGCGAAAACACAACCATCAATGCACTCAGCACTGCCAGGAAAGACAGAAAATAGAAAGCGTATAGCGTCATAGGTCTGGTAATCGTCTAAGACTAAAGTCGTCGGACGAGTTTTTTATTTATTATGGCTTAACTCTTTGTGTTTTTTAAATTCCAATACTTGAGGAGTCTGCCGTTTTGTTACATCAATTCGTTGTTCAACTCCTTCCACAAGTTTGTCTTTTCCGTAAATGAAATCGTTTCTCTCAAACTCCGTTGGTACAAGACGATCCGTCAGGAAAATTGCTTCTTTCGGACAAGCTTCTTCACACAGTCCACAGAAAATGCAGCGAAGCATGTTGATCTCGTACGTCACTGCATATTTTTCTTCACGGTAAAGCTTCTCTTCGCCTTTTTTGCGCTCGCCAGCGGTCATTGTAATTGCTTCCGCCGGACATGCTACAGCGCACAATCCGCACGCGGTGCAACGCTCCGCACCTTTGTCATCTCTTTTCAATACATGTTGACCACGCCACACAGCACTGAATTCTCTTTTCTTTTCGGGATACTTAATAGTAGCCTTTCTTTTAAAAAGGTGTTTGAGCGTGATGATTACTCCACCAAAGATGGCGGGCAGATACATTCGCTCTGCGAACGTCATTTCTTTATTAACAACAAGCTTAGATCTTCCTGTTAAGGATTCCATAGCATTATCTCCCTCTGATTTATTAATCAATTAAAATCATTACCAATCCAGTAACGGCGACATTTACTATTGCCAACGGGATTAAAATTTTCCAACCTAAATTCATCAGCTGATCATAGCGGAATCGTGGCAACGTCCAACGAACCCACATGAAGAAGAAGATGAAGAATCCGATCTTTAAGAAAAACACAATTGTTCCAAGGATCGTCACCACATTCGGGCTTAAGCCAAGATCATTCATGAACGGAAAGTTGTATCCGCCAAAGAATAAAGTCGACATCACAGCAGAAGATGTAAACATGTTGATGTATTCCGCGAATAAATAAAACCCAAGTTTCATACTTGAATACTCCGTGTGATATCCGCCCACTAATTCAGTTTCTGTTTCCGGTAAATCGAACGGCATGCGGTTGCATTCCGCGAAAGCGCAAATAATGAAAATCAAAAATCCAACGGGTTGATAAACGATATTCCACATGTGCCAGCTAGATCCAATTCCACCGCCTTGCATGGCGCTGATATCTTTCAAGCTGAGTGTACCCGTGATCATGATTAATGCAATAATGGAAAGTCCCATGGCCAATTCATAGCTGATCATTTGTGCCGAAGCCCGAATCGCGCCAAGCAATGAAAACTTATTATTCGAAGCCCAGCCTCCAATCATGATTCCGTAAACACCAATCGAAACAACGCCGAAGATGTAGAGGATACCGATGTTAATGTCAGCGATCTGTAATGAATATTGAGTTCCGTTGATATCGATGCTTCCTCCCCAGGGAATTACAACGCCCGCCATCAACGCAGTAACCATCGCGATACATGGCCCAATAATGAAAAGTGTTCTGTTGGATACATTTGGAATGATCTCTTCTTTCATGAACATTTTTACGCCATCAGCCAATGGCTGAAGAATTCCAAATGGACCTGCTCTGTCTGGTCCGACACGATCCTGGATGAAGGCAGCAACTTTTCGTTCAAGATAAGTTGAGTACATCGCTATCAATAGCGTCACTCCGAAAACGGCAAGAACGAGAATCAGCTTAAAGGTTAGAATGTCGCTCATGCTGAAAGTGTATTATTGGCGTCTAATTTTTTTCCTTCCTGGAA
>CBQWHS010000796.1:0-2473 GCA_967728665.1 uncultured Chryseosolibacter sp.
GAAAGAAAGCTCCTCGATTCAATTCGTGAGAAAGACAATCTCATCAAGGAAATTCATCATCGGGTAAAAAATAATTTGCAGTTGATATCTTCCATTATTTATCTCAAACTCGTTTCGTTGGGTGAATCTGAGATGAAGTCATTTCTGGAAGATACGCGGCAAAAGATCAGATCAATTGCGCTAATTCATGAACGATTATTGCAAACCGAAAAATTAGATCGCGTTGATATCGCTGATTATCTCGGTAAGTTGATTCATGATCTTGAGATCACATACCATCGACCAGGACTTGATGTGGAAATGAAAACAGAATTAGAAAGCAGAATGATTGGCCTGGACACCGCTATCATTTGTGGATTGATTGTTAATGAACTTGTGACAAATGCCTTGAAGCATGCTTTTTCTGATCAAAACGCTGGCATAATTACTATTGGATTTTACGAAAATGCGGACAACACATGCAGCCTTACCGTTGCCGACAATGGAAAAACACTGCCTGCTAATGTCGAACCTGGACAATCCAGCTCATTCGGAATGCAGTTGTTATATGTTTTTGTTCGGCAATTGAATGGTAAATTGGAAATTGATCGTGAAAAAGGGACTAAATTTCGTTTAACGTTTTAGACTGATATGCTAAAGGCAGGAATTTTGATTGTTGAAGATTCGTTCATCGTAGGTCTGCATCTTCAGAAAACACTGCAGAGCCAGGGTTATTACGTGCACGACATCGTGAGTAGTGGTGAGGCGGCTCTAACTGAAATCGAAAAATTGCAGCCTTCTGTTGTGCTCATGGATATCATGCTGAATGGAAAACTCGATGGTATAGAAACAGCGCGCTTGATCCGACAGAAATTCAATCGGCCCGTAATTTTTATTACTGCGCTTTCTGACAATGAGACAATACAACGCGCAAAGATTACTGAGCCTTACGGTTATCTCACAAAACCATTTGACGACAAACAGATTTTTACAGTTATCGAAATGGCGATGTACAAACATGCCATGGAAGTTAAACTGAAGCAAAGTGAAGCGCGATTTTTTTCAACCGTTAAATCGATCAGTGATGCCGTTATCAGTATAGACGATCAGTATAGAATTGTATATGCGAATCCAAGCGCCGAGCGGATTACAGGATGGGAGCTTGCACACATTTACGGCAGATCAGTTTTTGAAATTATTCAACTGCGGGATTCTGAAACTTCGGAATGGCCTGTAAATCCATTTCAATGTTCATTGACTGGCGAAAAAGACAGCGCCATTTTACCTAATTTGTTATTGGTGAATAAGGCTCAAATCGAGCGTGCGATTGGTGAAGGGAGTCTGAGCCCGATATTCAATGATGTAGGAAAAGCTGTCGGGCTAGTAATAATTTTCAAAGACCTCACAGAGAGGGCCAATCACAAGAGGCTAATTAAAGAACTTGAGCGCCGAAATTTGGCGTCCTTGCTTGAAGGCCAGGAAACCGAAAGAAGTCGGATTGCCCGCGACCTTCATGATGGGTTAGGACAAACGCTGAATGCGATCAAGATGAACATCAACATGAATAGTGGTGATGAAAACCGAACGCGCATTCTGATACAGTTAATTGATGAAGCGATTCAGGAATCGATACGAATATCGGAAAATCTTGTTCCGGCTAAATTGAAAGACTTCGACCTCGCCACATGTGTCCGTTCTTTCTGCGAAAGTATTTCAGGAGTATCCAAAACGGTGGTTCAGTTTACTGATTATAGTGACGAGGACGTTCAAGTCGATCAATTGCAGAAAATAAATATTTACCGGATTGTTCAGGAAGGTGTTAACAATGCACTAAAACACGCCGGCGCGAATGTTATCAACGTGCAGCTCAACATCGATTCAAAACATGTGCAACTCATGATCGAAGATGATGGAAAAGGATTTCAAAAAAATAGTATGCAGGATCCATCAAAACACCATGGCCTGGTGAACATGAAGGACCGTGCTGAGATAATGAATGGCACGTTCACGATTGAGTCGGATAATGCACGTGGTACATTGATTATCCTTGACGCCCCGCTTAAATCAACGCACAATACAACATATGCCAAAGCATAGGATCCTAATCGCCGATGATCATGCCATGGTGCGAGATGGAGTTCGCAACCTCGTGCAGCAGAACCGTGACCTGGAAATAGTTGGCGAAGCTTCAACCGGTAACGAGACGCTCGATCAATTCGAAAAATTGAATCCTGATCTTGTTATCCTGGACATATCAATGCCAGGAATCAACGGAATGGATATTTCGAAAACTATACTTGCGTCACATCCAAAAGCCAACATTGTAATTCTGTCGATGTACGAAGATCACGATTACATCAGTCGGTGCATTGAATATGGAGTGAAAGGATATGTTGTAAAAAATGAAAGTGGTGCAGAGTTGTCAAATGCGATCCGTGCCGTGCTTGATGGAAAAAATTATTTCAGCCGCCAGGCACAGGATATTATTTTTAAG
>CBQWHS010000797.1:0-2473 GCA_967728665.1 uncultured Chryseosolibacter sp.
CAGTAGCTGATCCTTTTTCACAACGGGGGTTTGGCTTTTCACTAAAATCAAAAGTCATAACTATGGGAGAATTTAGTTACTCCTTATAATAGCACATCGTAAGTGAAAAAGGTGAAAAGAAATTTTTTCTGAATTATTAGCTCACATCACTCGTCTGAGTCATCAAGTTTCGACTCAAGTTGATCCGCTAAAAAACTGTCAGACGAATTGGTGTGCGCAAACTCTACACTGATTACGTGATCAGAGTAATCGCAAACAATATCGATTCGCTCTCCTTCAAGGGTGTATTTGAATATCTGGTAGCTGTAGTAATCCTCCAGTTCCAGAAGTGTTCCCTTCCGTTTGGTGAGCAACACTTGCTCCTCGATGGGAAGATTGATGAAATTTTGTTTTTGCATGGCGCGTCAATTTAGCGGTCGCTTGCTTTCAGTGGTGAAAAATTTTATGCCACGAAGTGCCTATACGTACACCGTGTATATCGCTTCACCAATTAAACACAAAATTTCATTTTTTGATTTGCCGTCCGGCCGACTTTATTACATGCGTATGTCCCTTTATTTATGTTCAGAAATGCTTATGGCCTTGTTTTCTAGTGGTTAACGTTATAACTTTGTCATCCCATTCAAGAGAAGTGTCTGGAAGGGAACTCAGAATAACGATTTTGAGTTTAACAATGACTGAGTTTATAAGCGATTTAGTCGCTTGCGAAAATACATCGCGGGGTGGAGCAGTTGGTAGCTCGTTGGGCTCATAACCCAAAGGTCACAAGTTCGAGTCTTGTCCCCGCTACTAATCGACCGTCAGAATTCCCTTTAACGGGCCCGTTCTGACGGTTTTTTGTTTTAAGAGGCGAATTAGAGATTCGAGATTTCCCGATAAGAACGATTCATCACCGCCCAATATCAATGGAAGAATCAAAAGGTTTTAAGGCAGGTTTTGTGAGCATCATTGGCAAACCCAATGCTGGAAAATCGTCTTTGATGAATAAGCTGATGGGTGAAAACCTCTCAATCATCACTGCCAAAGCTCAAACCACGCGCCATCGCATCATGGGGATATTGAATGGCGAAAACTTCCAGGTAATTTATTCTGATACGCCTGGAATTCTTGAGCCTAAATATTCGCTCCAAGAGGCCATGATGACGTATGTAAAAGTTTCATTGCAGGATGCAGATGTGATTCTGCTTGTCGTGGAATTGGAAGACAAGTTAGAAGGATCGCCACTTGAACGTTTTAAGAAATTCACAACGCCAATTCTTCTCATTCTGAATAAAATTGATCTGGCAAAAGGCAATCAACTGAAAGAGCGAATTGAGTACTGGAAAAAAGCGCTGCCCAACGCATCGGCTATACTACCAGTGTCTGCGAAGACAGGTGAAAACGTGAGCGTAATTTTGGATGAAGTCATCAAAAGAATTCCGGAACATCCGGCATTTTTTCCGCAAGACGAATTTACGGATCGAAGTGAGCGATTTTTTGCAGCGGAGTTCATCCGCGAAAAAATATTCCTGAACTACAATGAAGAGATTCCCTACAGCTGTGAAGTGGTGATTACTTCGTTTAAAGATGAACCGGATATTCTCAGGATCAGTGCCGAGATCTATGTTGAACGGGAAACACAAAAAGGGATCGTCATCGGAAAAATGGGAAGCTCATTGAAAAAAGTGGGCAGCGAGGCACGTGTAGACATGGAAGCATTTTTCGGAAAGAAAGTGTTTCTGGAAACACGGGTGAAAGTTGCCGACAATTGGCGTAAAGAAAGAAACAGGTTAAGGCAATTCGGTTATCTCGAATAACTCAATCCTACACCGTAACAAGTAAATTGTAAATGGCAAACATCGTAGCAATAGTAGGAAGACCCAACGTTGGTAAGTCAACATTTTTTAATCGCATGATCGAAAAAAGACAAGCGATCATGGACAATATGCCAGGCGTTACCCGCGACCGCCACTATGGTTATGCAGAGTGGATCGGTAAATTTTTCACGGTCATTGATACTGGTGGATATGTTACTGGTTCGGAAGATAAATTTGAATCGGAGATACGGAAGCAAGTCCAGTTGGCAATAGATGAGGCCAGCGCGATTGTTTTCATGGTGGATTGTAAGGATGGTTTAACAGGATTCGATAAAGAGTTTGCCAACGTTCTACGCACATCAAAAAAGCCAATTTTCATCGCCGCAAACAAAGCCGATACTCCGGAAAAGACTCTTCATGCGGCTGAATTTTATGGCCTTGGGCTAGAAGCCGAAGTCTTCCCTATCTCTGCTGAAAACGGAAGTGGTACTGGAGAATTGCTTGACGAACTGGTCAAGGTGTTCCCAACGGAGGGGCTAGAGGACCCCGAAGCTGGAATTCCAAAGATCGCTATTCTTGGCCGGCCGAATGTTGGTAAATCTTCATTCTTAAATGCCTTGCTGGGAACTGAAAGAAGCATTGTGACAGACGAGGCTGGGACCACGCGCGATGCGATC
>CBQWHS010000798.1:0-2472 GCA_967728665.1 uncultured Chryseosolibacter sp.
GTGCCTTTGATGGCAACGCTGACTCCGGGAAGTGGATCGTTTGACTCAACATCACTGACTAACCCGATAACGGGCGTTGTGTTCGCCACTATGTTGGTCTGAGACTTTCCAATGCGTGGAGTTAAAACAATAGAAAGGAGAACAACAGCGTAAAGAAATCGCATAAAAAAACGTTTAACTATTTTGGGTTTGAAAATTGCGCTCCACATCATGGATCGGCGCTAGCTTAAAAGGATTGATGACAGTGTTTTACAGACCTCGTTTGGAAGCAAACTCATTAAATTTTTCTTTTTCAAAACGTTTAGCCTCTGGCATCAAATAGCCAAAGTCATGCAGGTCGGCCTGACCGTTTTCATTAACCCATTTCAAAAATTCAATTGCTTCACCGCTCGCAGTTTGTTTGTCAACTGACAAATGCAAGTATTCAATGGGAATGTTTTTAATATTCTTTAAGTCTTCAGATTCAAGCTTTTCTATAACGTCATTTAACTCTCCATAGAATTTCTCCTCATCGCTTACTCGTCCATTGCCATTGAAATCAACAGGAAGCACAGATAAACCAGTTGTTGGTTTTTTCGTTTGCTGATCATAAATCAACGGAAGGGGCAAATAGGTTATCCCTGTCGAATCACGAAGCAATGCTTTTAACAGGTGTTCATCCGAACCCGCAATTGCCTTGCCTTTGATATCTTTCTGCTCATATCCAAAATACTTAGTAAATACAATGGGAGCGCCGGCCTTTTGCAACCTGGTGTAAACTGTGTATGGAGCTTTGACTTCCTTTTCTTTTTCTTTGTCAGCGAAAATGTCGTGAAAGAAGATTTGGCTGATTATCTCTGTAGTCAGTCCTTCGTCGCCATAAAATTTTGCAAAAGATGAATTGCTTGTGGCCACGGGAAGAATAGCGTATCGGCCGACGTTTATATATTCGCGGTTTTTCTTAACCTCAGATTCTGGTTCGTATACTTCGGCCAGAATATCAAATTTTGCCGGATCAGCAGAACCCCGAGACTCAACAATAATTTGAACATCAGGATTGACTTTATAATAGTCGTCGATCCATTTCTGCACCAGCTTGTACGAGAACCGCGCACCCGTTACCACGACTACTTTTTGTACTGGATGCACATTGTGTTGTGGCTCCAAGTTTGAAATTGTTTTGTCAACCTTGGCATAGACGACGTCTTGCTGCGCTAGTGCGGAATGGGATGAAATGGTAAGTATTGCTGTCAGAAACAGCAGCGAACGGAATATATTCATAAAGTCTATCGGATTAGTAGATAAGTTCATGAACGCAAATATAAATGTTATGCCTACTAAATCAATAGACTTTAAATTCTTCTTATCAAAATTTTGGAGAAAAAAGCCGCTTGCCTTGAAATTCGAATGGACAAACGTTTTCGGAAATGGAGTAACCAGTAAAAAATATTTGAAATTTTTAGCTGCTCAGCAACTGTTTTGGGAAAAATATCGGTGTTCGTGAAGATAGGACGACGGCATGAGATGTAAAATTCCGCACTTCAAACTTCAGTTAATACGATCCATGATAGAATTGCATTGCTGTGCTATTGTGCTCAATGCATGTTGAAGGAAAATGGGAAACAATAAGGCGTGGCTCTTTAAGTTCATCACACTGATTCTATCAGATGCAACGTATGAATAGCGTTTAGATTTTATCGTTCCATGTATGCCGTTCATCCTGCACATACTTGGCCCAACTGTAAAGCGCATCGTATATGTGCATTCCTACTTTCAACATTTCGTGATCATTCTTCATGTTGTAGGATAGCCCAGCAGATATCGCCCATAAACCTGCGGCCTGTGGAGCGAGGTCGAAAGAATCAGTATCTGCTCCACGCACAATCTGCGCCAGGTGATGGACTGCCGGATCAGAGACGTTGTGCTTTTTAATTATATAATCGAACGTGCAATGATCACCTTCATGCGAGTATTCAGCGCCCGGTATATCGTATGGAATCGCATTCAATTCTTTCGCCTTGTCGAACACTTGATCTTTCGCTACATAAATAAATTCTGCATCCTCATCCACAAAATTCTTGATGAGCCAGGGACATGCGATGCGGTCGATTTTTGGTCGTTCACGTGTGATCCATTTCATAAAAATGTTTTTAGAAGTATTCCCAACAGTGCTGCCACTATTATCACATAGGGTTCCTGAAGCTTTTTGAATCGGAATAAAATTGCCGCAGTTGTGATTGCAATAAGGACTGTAGGTATGTCAGTAAGAGTTCTTTTGCCCAATACGATCACAGCACCGGCGATCGCACCAATTGCCGCGGCTGTAACACCATCGACAAATGCTTTTATCGCGGGATGCTTTCCGTACTTCTTAAAGTATGGAGCTGGTATTACAGTGAAGAGATAGCACGGAATGAATGTTGCGAGTGCGGCCACTACCGCGCCCCAAACGCCCGCCACCAGGTATCCAATAAACCCAACGGTGATTACTAC
>CBQWHS010000799.1:0-2465 GCA_967728665.1 uncultured Chryseosolibacter sp.
AAAAGAAAGAAGAGAAGATTTTTCATTTGTGAAGTGTATTTGATATTGCAAGTATACTGGATTCATGTGGAGCTGAAATTGTTTTTATAATTTATTCATTATGTTTGCAGCGGATTCGCGGTTCTCTTGCTGAATACTTCATCAAGAGATTAAAAGGGAATACGGTGTAATACCGGAGCTGTCCCCGCAACTGTAATCACACATGAATTGCTAACCATCTTAGCCACTGTTCAGATCAGTAAAGAACGGGAAGGCGTTAGCAAAGTGAAGCCAGGAGACCTGCCATGAATTCAAAAAATCAGAGCTTTCGGGTGAAAGGCAATGAGTACACGGACCGTGTCTTGTATCTCTTTTTCTTCCTTAGGCTCATAGTGTTTAACCATTAAAATTTTTAATGCTATGAGAAAAAAAATTACGCTGATCATGTTCAGTTTGATGTCGTTCGCAGCGATGTCTCAGGATTCACTGAAAACGACAACGCTGAAAGAGGTTGTTGTCACAGGAACCAAGTTTGACATTCCGATTGAAAAATCAGGAAAAACAATTTTTAAAATTTCAAAAGAAAGCATTGAACGAAATGCCGGCAAGTCACTTGCGGATTTGTTGAACGAAGTTCCCGGCATTCAATCGGATGGCAACTTTAGCACACCTGGAACCAATGTGAGTTATTATCTGCGTGGAGGGCGCAACAAACACACGTTGATTTTGATCGATGGTGTGCCGTTGAACGATCCTTCGGCGATCAACGCAGAGTATGATCTCCGTTACATCCCTGTTTCACAAATTGAATCCGTCGAAGTTTTAAAAGGCGGGCTCAGCACGTTGTATGGAACGAATGCCGCAGCCGGCGTGATCAACATCAAATTGAAATCCGTACAAAAAGGCAAAGTGTCTGGTGACATAGATTTGAATGCGGGTTCGTATGAAACATATTCAGAAAATGCCAGCGTTCGGGGTGGATCGAAAAAGCTTTCGTTTATGGTGATGGGCAACAATACGAAATCAACTGGCTTCTCTTCCGCTCAAGACAATGATCCGGCAAGTACTTTTGATAAAGACGGGTTCAAGAGACAAAATGCGATGTTGAAACTTGACTACAACGCAACATCACGATTCTCCATCGGTGCACAAACTGCCTATGAGAAGTTTAATGCTGATTACGATTCATACGAATTTAATGATGCTCTTGACGCTTCTCAAACTTATAATCAGTATCGTTTTGGTGTGACGCCTCGTTTAAAATTGGCGAAAGGATCCTTAGAAGGAAAGCTGTTTTATAATTCGAATGAACGAACATTCAAAAGTGCATACCCATCCACATTGAACGGAAGAAATACTCAGGCTGAAGTCATACACCGACATTCATTTTCGGATAAAATTCAAACGCTTGTTGGAATTAACCTACAACATCTTGCCTTCGATTCTGAATCTAGTTATGAAAAAGTGGGCCGTGATAGTGCGAGTTTTACGATGCTTGATCCTTATGCGTCTCTGTTTGTTGATCTTCCACAAGGTCTTAACATTCATGCTGGAGTTCGATTGAATACGCACAGCATTTACGGATCTCAATTCGTTTACAATCTAAATCCATCTTATATTTTAAATCAGGATGGTAAGGTTAGGCACAAAGTACTCGCTTCTGTTTCCACGAGTTATATCACGCCATCACTTTATCAATTGTATTCAAGTTACGGAAACAAAGATTTAACTCCTGAAAAGTCGATAAATTATGAAGCTGGATATTCAATATTAATGGACGCGCTGACGTTCAATGCAGTTTGGTTTGAACGCCAGGAAACTGATCCGATTGATTTCGTATCTAACTTTGATAGCAACGGAAATTATCTTGGCAGCAAGTATCAAAATATCGTATCTGAACGAAAAGTCTACGGCCTTGAATTTAACGTGGATTACAAATTGAATAATATGCTTTCACTCGCCGCAAACTTCACGTCAACAGACACAGATAAGCCTAAGGCCTTTTACAAAATTCCCAAAAAGAAGTATGGCGTTTCGTTGAATGTAACGCCAGCATCTAACGCAGTGATTTCGGTTAAATATAATTACACTGGCGATCGCACGACTTTTGATTTCTCGAAATATTCAGAAGTGGAATTGAAACACTATAACCTGGTGGATGTTTTCGCATCCTATGGTTTTTTGAAAAACTCGCTGACGATTTACGGCTCGGTGAACAACTTGTTTGATGAAAAATTTGTTGCTCTGTATGGATATACAACCCGCGGACGAAACTTTAGCGTGGGTCTGAGATATAAATTTTAGCTATGAACTCTTCTCACGACAATAAGAAGAAAAAGAAAGTGGAGGAGGAAATGTTTTATATGGAAAATGGCTTCATGGTCTTCACCGCAGCCTATCATTTAAAACGAGGTTATTGTTGTGAAAATGGTTGCAGGCATTGTCCTTACGGATTTCGAAAGGACCCTTCAAACAAAGTCGAATAA
>CBQWHS010000800.1:0-2462 GCA_967728665.1 uncultured Chryseosolibacter sp.
CTGGAATTTACTTCAAATATTGGTGCTCACTGTTGCAAAATTAACGATTTTCCCTCTCCAATATTTGATAAAAATGACCACTATTTAAACTATTTGTTTTCTTTGCAATCTTATGGCGAGAATATTAACCGGAATTCAAAGCAGTGGCAAACCGCATCTTGGCAATCTCCTGGGTGCTATTATTCCTGCGATTAAACTTTCAGAACAGGCTGGCAATGATTCTTTTTTCTTCATCGCAGACTTGCATTCTTTAACGACAATCAAGGATGCCGAAACACGAACAGCCAACGTTCGGGCAGTAGCAGCCGCTTGGTTAGCCTTTGGTTTTGATATTGAAAAAAATTACCTCTACCGGCAATCGCGAATTCCTGAAGTTTGTGAACTCACCTGGTATCTGAGTTGCCTCACGCCATTTCCGATGTTGGCAAATGCACATTCCTTTAAAGACAAGTCAGAAAGGCTGTCTGATGTGAATGCGGGGTTGTTCACTTATCCGGTTTTGATGACTGCAGATATTATTTTGTACGATGCGAATTTTGTTCCTGTAGGAAAAGACCAAAAGCAGCATCTTGAAATGGCAAGAGACATCGCCACCGCTTTCAATAATTTGTACGGTGAAACTTTTGTTGTTCCGGAACCAAAGATTGCTGAAGAGGTGATGACAATTCCAGGAACTGATGGCCAAAAAATGAGTAAATCATACGGCAACATCATTGATATTTTCTTGCCGGATAAAGAACTTAGAAAACAGGTGTTATCAATTGTCACCGACAGTACTCCACTTGAGGAACCAAAAAATCCGGACACTGATAATGTGTACGCTATCTACAGTTTGATGGCAACTGAAGAACAAAAAGCATCGATGCGTGCAAAATACCTGGCTGGAAATTACGGTTATGGCCATGCCAAACAGGAATTGTTCGAATTGATCATTTCAAAATATAAGCAGGAACGCGAGGCATACAACTTTTATATGAGCAACCTTTCAGAGCTTGATAAAAGACTTGAACAAGGTGAGGCAAAAGCGCGCGTTGTGGCCCACGCGGTGCTCGACAGAGTCAGAAAAAAACTTGGTTTTCGCTAAGATCCTGAAACCTATTTAGCAGTCCAGACAACTTCTTGCGTGTCTTTTCCAACTAATAGCACAATCCTGGTCGGGCTTGGCATTAATACCAACTTGGTATCTTTTCCATCATATTTATCTACATCAACCGGAACTCCTTTTCCGATATAGGCGATCGGCAAAAGCACATCGTTTTCAGGGCAAAGTTCGTCGTGTATGTCCTGGAAAGCAGACTCGATATATTCGCCGTAGTTCTCTTGAAACTGGTCCTCGAGATCATGCACCACTTCCTCCAGTTCGTCATATTTAGGATTATTATAATTCAGTTTGGAAAGCTCCTCCCTCTTTTTCAAAATTTCCTGAAGTGATTTGTCGAGCGCTTTGACGTCCATAAATGCAATTTTTTGTAAATATTACAGAATTCATTGAATTACAAAAACCAAAAAGGAAATAGAACGCAGATTATAGGGAGCCACCAGAGCGGAATAAGCTGGTATAAAATTCGTTCCATGGCCATTAATTTGGGTCTGGAGGAAATAAAAAATCCCAAAATTCTGTTTAACAGAAGTTCCTTTTCAGCCCTTCTTTCCTTAGTCAACTTGGGCTAATTTTACCATACTAAACACCAAGGTTATGAGTGAAGATTTTTTGCCGATCAACGGCACCGATCATATTGAATTTTATGTCGGAAACGCAAAGCAGTCGGCCCAATTTTACCAGCATTGTATGGGCTTCGATCTTGTTGCTTATTCTGGGCCAGAGACAGGCGTGCGTGACCGAGCATCGTACGTGCTTCAACAAGGCAAGATCAGGTTTGTTCTTTCCACCGCCCTCAATCAAGAATCAGAAATTTCGAAACATGTGCTCAAACATGGCGATGGTGTGAAAGTCCTTGCACTTTGGGTAGACGATGCTCGAAAATCTTTTTACGAAACTACTTCTCGTGGAGCGGAGATCGCTTCACAACCCCAGGTTTTAAAAGACGAATTTGGCGAAGTCGTGATTGCCTCCATTAAAACGTATGGAGAAACTATTCACACTTTCGTGGAACGAAAAAATTATAAAGGCCCCTTCCTTCCGGGATACAAACCAAGGAAATCTGAATTCAAATCCGAATCCATAGGATTAAAGTATGTGGATCATTGCGTTGGAAATGTTGAATTAGGAAAAATGAACCAGTGGGTTTCCTTCTATGAGAATGTGATGGGCTTTAAACTTCTTATCACGTTTGATGACAGCGATATTTCAACAGAGTACAGTGCGCTTATGTCAAAAGTGGTTTCAAATGGTAATGGTTATATCAAGTTTCCGATCAATGAACCTGCGGAAGGAAAAAAGAAATCCCAGATTGAAGAGTATCTCGATTTTTATAACGGACCTGGAGTTCAGCATATCGCCA
>CBQWHS010000801.1:0-2450 GCA_967728665.1 uncultured Chryseosolibacter sp.
TTTGATGTAAGATCAGCAATGTCTGTTTCATTACTTATCTTTTTCAGCGCAGTACGGACAGTCTCTAGCACACGCCCGATAAATTCTGTCGTTGGAGAAATGGCTTGCGCTGACTCTTTATTCAGCAGCAAATATTTTAATTCCTTCAGGTTGATATTACCTGACTTGATAAAATTATAACGTTCAATAAACAGGAGTGTTTGATCAGCATGTGCAGCACCTTGCAGCGGATTTATTCCGACGAGCGTTACGACATCAAAAAAGTCAGCAACCGATAATTTTAACAGTGAAGCAAAAGAAGCTCTCCTGTACAGTTCACTCAGGTTCTGCAGTGTCAGTACATTGGTGACGGGTACTACCAGTCCGTTGTTACCAGAGAGTAAAAGTGCAAGATCATCTGGCGAAACAGCCAATGCCGACAACAAAACTGAACTATGATCGGTGATTGATCCTGTTAGATTTTCCGCCTTTTCCTTAAAACCCTCATCGATCGGATTTGAAACAGCTTTATTTCTGAATAACTGATCATATAATGAAGGAATAGCATGCTGATCTTCCCGGGCGTGATCAATGTAAACATTCGTATCGATGAAAGACAAAATGGCGACTGCCTTCTGCGCTGGTATATTGAAAAGATTTTTAAAACGAACTGCGTTCGCAATAGGCAAAAGTATCTGGTTGTTAAAATCATCAGGGCTCAGATCAAACGGGCTGGCGCTTAAGCCTTGCAGTAACCTGTCTACATCGAAAGTGCTCCAACCTAATTTTTTCAGAAGCCGTATAAATCGAATGAATTTTAACAGACGCACACTGTCGATTCCTGATACGATGAGCTTACTGATATCACAGGTCGTTGCATCATGCGGATCGACTGAAACAATCTGTAACAATCTCAGTCCGCCAGATTGAACAGGATTAAGTAAATAACTCTCCAACACCTGCAATAACTCAATGTACGTTAACTGAGTTTCTTTCAATACGGTTGGCACAGGCGATGCCCCGATTATTCCGCTGATAGCCGTGGTGCCATTGAGAATTTCTACTTCCCCATCAGAAAGATTAAGAACTTCCTTCGCTATCTCAAGATCCGTGTAAATGGTGCGTGAACTTTTTGGAAAAAATGATTCTAATACTTCCTGGCGTTTCAAGTCAAGTTTTTCAAGCAACTTCCTGGAAGTCTCCAACGGCAGGTCAAGCGGAAGTTGATCACTAACAGCAGATGTTTTTAAATTGTCATAGGCAGCCAATAAAATATGCTGCGGAAAGGCTGCAAGTTCAGCTGCCGTGCTCTCCGTCTGGTATGCTACAGTGGTCTGGTTGGCCACCAGGCTTTCCAATAGTTCATTTACAAGATCAATGTAAGGCAGTGGCGTGTTGGTATTCTCACAGGTTAACAGGATGTTGACAAGGTCGGGTCGATGAGCAATAAGCCTGTTAAACGCATCGTTATTTTTTTTACTCAACAGATTTAGAATATCGACAAAATAAGCTGCAGGACTATAAACAGATTGACATTGCTCGCAATCGCATAAATTATTATCTCTGAACATCGACTGGTAATCCGGAGGAACAGGTTGGCCTCCCGTGATGGCATAGATCGGAACATCGTGCCGCATTTTGTAAGACAACGCTACTGCTGTTGATTGCTGATGTAACCCGAGTGCATGGGCGTATATAGTTTTAGATTCTTTTTCATTGATACCTTTTGCAGCCAGTTTTTTTGTCAGCTGGTCAGCCGAGTACTTCTGTACAATGTCAGTAGCGGAACCAATTTTCAAATCACGCAAGGCACTTATGTGTTCATATTGCGGAGCGATTTTGTATAATCGATGAATGTTTTTTAGCTCCTTCCTCAACGCGTCTTTATTCGTGATCCCATTCAGGTTGGAGGCATCCAACGCAGCATTGACTTTGGTAGTCTTTAAATCGAAATCAGGGTTATTTGTAAAGAATGTTTTCAGATCAGGCTTCAAATCGCCAAAGGGATTTGTTGAATCTATATTAAGCCCTTCCGAAAAAACATTGGTGGGATATAGCGACGTGACAAGATCGCTGAGCGTGGCCGCGTAGTGTTGTGTTTTCTCTTCGGGAGTTATCCCGTCTATTCCATCAGGAAATTCCTTTATTTCTCCGCTGGAAACTAACGTAGAAATGCGTGACGCCCAGTCTTTGGTCGTGAATTTAGCGAATCCCCGAAGGTCGCCCAGGCTCTTGTCTTCTTTACTTTCTTTGTACAACAGCGCTGTAAGAGCAGGCTCATACCCTGTAAGATTATTAATACTTAATATTTTTTTGGCGTCTTCAATTATTTTACCATCCGTAAAGCCATTTTGTGTTGCCAACACCGACCAGAATTTCTCAGGAGTAGATTCATTCTCCAGATAGACATTGACAAAAGTCTGTTGCAGTTTTGGTTTTGGTATGACCGCACCGATAACTTTTTTAAATCC
>CBQWHS010000802.1:0-2448 GCA_967728665.1 uncultured Chryseosolibacter sp.
GGCGAGATCGGTGAGTAAATCAAGGTCACGAAGAATCAAGGCATTTTTAGTAATCATCCCGAGCGGATGCCGGTATTTTGCAAACACTTTAAGAATGTTGCGAGTGATTTCAAATTTTTTTTCAAGTGGCTGGTAGCAATCTGTATTTCCCGAAACCGAAATAGGAACCGCTTGCCAAGAAGAATGCAACAGAAACTTTTCAAGCAACCGTGGTGCTGTTTTCTTTACAATTATTTTTGATTCAAAATCAAGGCCCGCACTAAAACCCCAGTATTCATGACTGTTTCTCGCGTAGCAATAGATGCAGCCATGCTCACAACCCTGATACGGATTCATCGAATACATCATTCCTAAATCAGGGCTTGTAACTTTGTTTACAATATTTTTCGGTTGCTCGTAAAAAACTTGTGTTTCAGGAGCACTGATCAATGGTTCGTCCAGCCCTTCAACGTGATCTGTTACATACTCGGCCTTCAAAAAACGGTTACTACTTTTAATCTGAGCGCCCCTGCCTTTAAAATATTCCTGCTCTTCCATAACTAAAAATAATAGTTTGCTAAACTAACAATTTTAGTTTTGATTTTTCGTGCTGGAATTCTTTTTAGTTTTAAGTTCCTCAATGACTTATTCAGACACTCCTCTTCAAGAAATTAATTACGAAGCGTTTAAGAAAGCGGGCGTACGGGTAATGGTAAAGCGCGAAGACCTTAACCATCCATTCATTTCCGGCAATAAGTGGTGGAAATTGAAATACAATCTGCTGCAAGCGAGGCAGGATGGATATAAAACTGTCCTCACCTTTGGAGGTGCGTTCTCCAATCATATTTACGCAACCGCAGCTGCCGCTTTTGAAGAACAATTGGAAAGCATAGGAATAATTCGGGGTGAAGAATTAACGACATCAAATCATACTCTCTCTTTTGCGCAAGGCAGAGGAATGCGCCTGGAATTTACATCAAGAGAGGTATACAGGAAAAAAAGTGAAATTCAATTCATCGAACAATTGCGCGAGCGTTTTGGCAAATTCTACCTGATACCGGAAGGCGGAACTAATCTCCTCGCTGTAAAAGGGTGTGCGCAATTCGCAAAGGAAAAACTTAATTCAATTCTGTTTGATTATTTTTTTCTTCCTGTGGCAACTGGTGGAACAATCGCCGGAATTGTTTCAGGTTTTGAAGGAACAAAAAAAATTATCGGTGTGTCAGTGTTAAAAGGCGCCAATACAATTCAGGATGAAGTTGAAAAATTAATACTACAATTCTCTGGGCAGCCTTATGGAAACTGGTCGCTGCTCACATCGTATCATCATGGAGGTTATGCAAAAGTGACGACAGAATTGTTGGACTTCGTCAATGCCATGAAACAGCATAGTCTTCCACTGGATGAAGTGTACACGGGCAAGCTTATGTGGGCTATTGCGAAAGAGATTGAGGTCGGAAATATTCCGCGAGGTTCTACAGTGCTTGCCCTGCACACCGGTGGTCAGCAAGGCAGATTCGTAAATTTGAAAACTTAAACAATCATCAACACTGCCGCCACTAACGTCATACCGATAATGAACCACCGATACGCCCGCTCCTGAAGATTCTTCACGATCAAAATCCCGAGATATGCGCCAAGCACAATCAGCGGAAGCATGGCCAGGTCAAGGAGAAATGTGTTGACGTTGATTGTTTTCCACGCGAAGACGTGAAATGGAACTTTGAACCAGTTCATCACCATAAAAAACCACGCAGACGTTCCTATGAATTCATTCTTTGGAAATCGGATAGACAAAAAATAAACTGCCATAACAGAGCCAGCTAAATTTCCAACCATCGAAGTGAAGCCACCAAGCACTCCTGTTGTTGCTGAGAAGATCGGATGATCTGGAATATTTTTCTGGTTGGCACGTTCGAGCCAAATCATAATCACAACACTGCCGACAATGATCACGCCCATTACGATCTTGAAAACTTCATCGTTAATAATCACTCCAACATAGGTTCCGATTACCGTTCCCAGCATGGCCCATGGAAATAATTTTCGCAAATGTTTCCAGGAAGTGTGTCGATGATAATACCAAACGCCCATCACGTCTGCAATGCATAACAACGGAAGGATAATACCTGTCGATAGCCGACCTCCGAAAACAGCCGCGAGCAATGGCAAAGCGATCATGCCTGCGCCATGAACTCCGGTTTTCGACATACCAACGAGAACTGCCACAACAAGGAACACAAAAAATTGAGCTGCGCTAAAATGAAAAGTAAAAAAATCGATCAAAGAGTCAGTGAAAGTTAAGAGACAAAACTAGCAACAAAACGTCTAGCTGAACAGGCTATTCAGTTCAAGATCAACTTTGTTCACAATCAACGCGAAGTCATCAATATTCTCCACAAAATCCAAATCGTTTACATCGATGACCAGCAATTTTCCAAGTTTGTAATTACCGATCCATTTCTCATA
>CBQWHS010000803.1:0-2447 GCA_967728665.1 uncultured Chryseosolibacter sp.
ACAAGTCCAAGCAATGAATGCATAGCAATTGTAAGCTGGAAGTCTGACTCATGAAGTTGTAATACATCGACAATAACATAACAAACCGCTATCGTATAAGCGATCATAAAAAGCAGTGTCGGCGTAAGCGTTTTCATGACCTGCTTGCTGTAACTGTGGAAAATTAATGACAACCATGTCTTCGGATTATACTTGACCATGCCGTGGTTTTTTAGTGGTGTGCAAATAAACCACAGAATTAAACTTTTCCAAAAGCAACTCTGTGGATGGTTTTGCGTTTACAGATTTAAAACAATATCTTTATAATATCATTTTAATATCATTACTATGAATCAGGAAAAATCGTATGCTCCGCTGTCCGGATACGTGATGGTGGTGGTTGTGCTAGTGCTTTTTTTCGGTGGCTTGTGGGGACTGATTGCAATGCGAAGTGCATTTCCACTTGTTTTCTTAATTGTGTCCCTGATTTTGGCACCGGGATTCTTTTTCCTCAATCCAAATGGTTCGGTGGTGTTGACATTATTTGGTGAGTACAAAGGCACCGTGAAGGAAAATGGATTTTTTTGGGTTAATCCATTCTTTATTAAAAAAACATTCAGTTTGCGTGCGCGCAACTTTGACAGCGACAAGATCAAAGTGAACGACAAAGTCGGGAATCCGATTGTGATCGGTGTTATTCTTGTGTGGCAAGTGCGAAATACTTACAAGGCCGCATTCGATGTGGATAACTATGAAACGTTTGTCAAACTTCAAACAGACTCCGCCGTGCGATTACTGGCGGGTCTTTATCCTTACGATAATTTTGACACCGAAGCTGAAGTCACCTTGCGTTCTGCTCATGAAGAAGTGAACCATGCGCTGGAAGAGAATTTAAGAAATAGGTTAGAGATGGCTGGCATCCATGTGATTGAAGCTCGCATCGGTCACTTGGCTTATGCTCCGGAAATTGCAGGCGCTATGTTACGAAGACAACAAGCAAGTGCAGTGGTTGCTGCCAGATTCAAGATTGTGGAAGGCGCAGTGAGCATGGTGCAAATGGCATTGGAACATCTTTCACAAAAACAAATTATCGAATTGGATGAAGAGCGAAAAGCCGCAATGGTGAGCAACCTGATGGTTGTGCTCTGTGGTGATAAAGATGTGAATCCTGTTGTGAATGCCGGAACATTAAATCACTAAGTCGATGCCTCGCGTCTATTTTGAGGAAGTTCAAAAATTTCGGGACAAACCCTGGATCTGGATTTTAGCCGTGCTGATTTCTATAGCGTCCCTGCTCCCCCTCGTCAACAGAGCTAATGTTCAGTTGATACGAGGGGACCAGTGGGGCAACACACCCGTCAGCAACACATCACTCATTCTATTGATCGCCTTTATTTCTCTCTGCTGGGCCGTTCTCATTTTTATGCTATTCTCGATTAAGCTGGAAGTAACGATAGATGAAGAAGGAATACATTACCGATTTTATCCGATAATGGCCAAAATGGAGTTGATCACCATGGATCAGATTACTGAATACAAATTGGAGAAGCGATTTCGTTTTTTTGATGCAGGTGGCATCGGCTATCATCGAAACAGGTTGAGAAATACAAAAGCATTTCGGATCAGCGGACATAAACATTTGTTCCTGCGATTGAAGGATAATTCCAAAATTCGAATCGGTACGCAAAATCTTGAAGGTATCGAATGGGCGATGGATCGACTCACGAAGAAAAACGAAAATTTCTGAAATGGCGGAGAAAAAACCATTTGTATTGCGTTTGGATCCTGAAGTATTGAAGGCTGTGGAGAAGTGGGCAGCCGATGAATTCCGTAGCACAAACGGCCAGCTGGAATGGATCATTTCAAAGGCACTGCGAGAAAACGGCAAAGTTAAATCCAAGGGCAAAACGGAATAAAATACCAACTTCTTTAAAAACTTTTTTTTAATCGTTCTTCGCTCTATCTTTTCAACTCTTATTTCAATAGTAAACAACCACGAATGAAAAATTTCACCGTTCCGCACATTTTTTTATTTCTTGTTCTGATGTTGACGTATCCGTGCGCGCATGGTCAAGATTACATCATCACAACGAAAGGAGATTCAATTGCAGGAGACGTAAAAATGCTTTTCTATGGTCCTGAGAAAAAAGTGCAAGTGACTAGCAACGATAAAAAAAAACAAGTCTACTCTATTTTTCAAACTCGTGAATTCCATTACAAGGGAGAAACATATCAACCTGTTAAATTCGACAAGGGATACACGTTTATGAAAACTATCAAATCCGGATACCTCTCCTTATATGCTTTTCAATTCGAAAATCAGGTTAACTATGATGGACTACTTTTACTGAAGAAGGATGGATCACGATTGGAAGTGCCGAATCTTACCTTCAAGAAAAACATGGTGAAGTTCCTGGAAGATTGTGAAGACGTTTCCGCCAGAATCGAAAATGGGGAGTTGAGCAAGA
>CBQWHS010000804.1:0-2445 GCA_967728665.1 uncultured Chryseosolibacter sp.
GCATTGCAATGCGATTGAAAGGCAAAATTACGTCATTTTCAATTTAAAAAGGCATGCATCGTTACGATTGCCACGAGTGCACTAAGACTCAAAAGAATTTTACTTACCATTCTTGCGGCCAACTTTTAACTTAACCTTTCAACAAAATACTGTTTCCCACTGGGGGTAAAGCGAACGACGATTGTCATACAGCAAATAATAACAATATGATAATGCGTTTTGTACTTCTAATCCTATTCGGAATTCTCCTGTTTGCCAACGCGTGCTTTGCGCAGGAAGACTATCATATCCGAACGCTTTTTAATTCTTCTCCGCATCGTGGATCAGGTGGGTATGCGGCTTTGTCGAACAAGTTTACGAGGATAAATGGCAATTATGCTAACATGGTGGAGTTGTATGGCGGTTGGTATATCAACCATTCGTTTTTGTTAGGTGTTAGTGGGTCAGCCGTCACGAATGACATTCCAGTTCCATCTCAATATTCAGTTGATGCAGAAAACCAAATGAGCTACGAGTATGGTCAGTTTGGCTTGATGACTGAATACACATTATGGTCAAATCGAGCAATTCACGTTTCGTTCCACGCTATGAACGGAGCTGGCTTTACTGTACAATATCAGCGACATAATTCCGAGGATGATTTCGATTGGGATTATGAAAAGAATCCACGCGATTCAAACTGGTTCTTTGTCACTGAGCCCGGTGTTAAAGTTGAAATGAATGTTTTTCGTTGGATGAGATTCAGCCCAGGCATTTCATATCGTGCTGCATTTGGAAGCAATGCTCCAGGGTTAAAAGATAAAGACATCAGTGGCACATCACTGAATCTGACGCTGAAGTTCGGAAAGTTCTAAGGGCTATTTTGTCCCTGAACTGGGAATACGATCGGGGATAATTATGGCGTTGGGAAAATATCTTTTCACCGCCATATATTCTTTTTGAGCATCGAATCGATTGTAGTAACGGCCAGTGCGGACGCGAAAATTAGGCTGAACAAATTGAACATCTGCGTCTAATTGTGGAAGTGCTGTTGACAATTGCTTTTTAACATTCAACGCTTCTTCACGTTTTGTTCCTGAGTAGATTTGAATCGTAAAGCCGTCAATCAAACCATAACTTAAATTGATTCGATCGATGCTGTCGAGCACAACATCGATCGATTCATTTACATTATGACGGGCTTCGACATAAATCGAAGGATCTCGTTTCACCTCAGTATTATTCTTGATGGGAATGGCAGTTTTTGCATTCTTTGAAGAATCAGTTTTCAACTGGCTCGTCCGCAATGCGGAAAGGTCTTCAGAATATTTTCCGCCGGCCGGACTTCCTGAAGAGGATGTTGAAACTTTAGAGGAACAGGATGCCAACACAGTTATTAAGACAAGCAAACACGCAATCCGCATAAAAATTTGATTGAGGTAAGATGATGGTTGAAAATCCTGTGCCATATCAGTCAATGATGATGCAACGATTATGTCGCAGATCGTCTTCTACTTTTTTAAACTTCACATCGCGTAACACACGACCATCCGTATATTGAACTGAAACCTTATCATTCCGATTTGCCATCTTCTCTGATTTCACAGGCATCACCTTCTCTTGCGGCGGGCGATCTGGTTGCGACTGTCCTTGAGGCGATCCACCGCCACTCAACAACGATCTTGATTCTTCTTTTTGTTCACTCAATTTGGCTCTGCGTTGAGCGCGTGCCTCCTGAACTTGTTCTGCTTCCTGAATTGGTATGTCGGCCTTCATCAGGAAGGATATTGTATCTTCATTCACTTTAGCAATGAAACGCTTGAACAATTCGAAGCCTTCGAATTTATAAATTAAGAGCGGATCTTTTTGTTCATACACCGCAGTCTGAACGGATTGTTTCAGATCATCCATTTCGCGCAGGTGTTCTTTCCATTGCTGATCGATGATCGCCAAGGTGATCATTTTTTCCATTGCCTTGATCAATTCGGCATTGTTTGTAGCAACAGTCTTTTCAAGATTCGCGGCAACGCCAATGGTTTTCGTTCCATCACTGAACGGCACAAGAATATTTTCAATAGTCGCGCCACGTGTTTTTTGAATATCGCGGACTACTGGCAGCGCTTTCTCCGCTACCATTTTATTTTTGCGGTGATAGTGCTCCAACGCTTTTTCGTACAACAGATTTGCTAATGCATTGGCTTCCCGCTTCTCAAATTCTTCTTTCGAAAGATCGAAATCCAAACCTAAAGTACTCAGGGCATTCAACCGAAGGCTTTCGTAATCATTTGCGTTTTTCGCATTTATCATTAAGTCCTCGCTGGTGTCGAACAACATCGTTAAAATATCCAGCTCGAGGCGTTCGCCAAACAACGCATTCTTTCTTCGTTTGTAAATTACTTCGCGCTGAGAGTTCATGACGTTGTCATATTCGAGCAAGCGCTTACGGATTCCGAAGTTATTTTCTTC
>CBQWHS010000805.1:0-2441 GCA_967728665.1 uncultured Chryseosolibacter sp.
TTGATTTTTGGATGCGTGGAGGTTTTGCGCAGGGCACAAATAATTTTTATGCAAACTGGCCTTAAGTGTTTGTGTATTAGACTTAGAAGGATTTAAACCGCAGAGAAAATACCAAGGAGCGCAAAGAAAGCCTGGAGCAAATGCGAAATCACTTGTCAGATTCATAAGTAAAAATTTCAAGGTTAGCGCGACCGCACTCTACATTCGTGATCTTTAACAACGGCCTTTTTTTGAGTGATAGAAGTTGCTTCGTGCCCTTACTACATCCAACATAAAATTTTTTGTGTCCTTAGAGTTTTGGTTTTGGCCTTCGTGGTAAACTTTAAACGAACTCCGTCTTATCCCGTGAATATGTCAACGTTAACCTGTGCATGGCCCTGGTGCAGGCGATGTACAGCATTCTCTTATCCACTTCGGTTTTATAATTTCGTGAAGACGCAAACGGAATTATTACTTCGTCAAATTCTAAACCTTTAGAAAGGTGTGCAGTGGTAATGATAATTCCCTCCTTAAAACTAAGGCTGTCGGCCGTCAAAAAATGAATTTCATTGGAGTTTAATTCCTCGAATAATGTTGTGGCTTGTTCCTGCGTTTTGCAAATGATACCAAGCGATTGGTGACCTGAAATTTTGAACTCGCTAATTAATTCGCGGATTGCCTCAGCTTCTTCAATATTATTGTTGAATGATTTAAGAGAAGGCTCTTCACCGTGACGCTCCATCGGGATTAATTCAGGATTGTGAAAAATACGCTGCGCAAATTTTATTATTTCAAGCGTACTTCGATAGCTGCGAACAAGTTTAACGGTATCGGCCTGCGGAAAGACTTGATTGATGCCTTCTGCAGAGGATGCGCTAAAAGGATTTACCGTTTGACTGATATCACCAAGGATTGTCTTCTTGCACTTGAATAATCGTGATAACACTGAGTATTGTATCGGTGTGTAATCTTGCATCTCATCTATTAGCAAGTGCTTTACATGATCAAAAGGTTGAGCACCTTCAAGTCTGATTTTGCAATAGATCAGTGGAAAAACATCTGAATATTCAAGGGTGCCGCCTTCGCGGGATTTAAATAAGTCCTCACGTTTCAACCATTTGTAAAAATTTCGGTAGAGATCGAAAACATTGTTTACGCCAACCATCTGCGGTGTCATCTCCCAGATTTGTGCCTTCTCGTGTCCGGTTAATTTTTTTCCCGTTGCGTTTCTGACAAACTGTTGAATGTCCTTAACAACCTCATTAAATCTTTTCAGAAGCGGAATTCGATAGTATTTTTTGAAGCGCTCCTCAATGAACGGATAAGGCACAATGACTTTGCCAACCTTCACTTCCTTTGGTTCGAAAAAATTATTTTCAATATGAATGATGTATTGGTTAAGCTTCGCGAGAAACTCAAAGGACGATTTGAATTTAATCCGATCAATGTAAGCTGGATCTTCTGTTTCAAGAATTTGGGATACTTGTTGAAAAAAAGTTTGAAACTGAAACTTATTCTCGAGCACTTCTGACGCAAGTTCTTCCATACCCATTTCTGGAATATGCTCTTCGCCCAGTTCAGGTAGAACATTAGAAATATAATCAGCGAAGACTTTATTCGGCGAAATAATGAGGATGTCCTTAGCCGAAAGCGTTTCGCGAAAGCGATATAATAAAAATGCAATTCGGTGTAATGCGATAGAAGTTTTCCCGGAGCCCGCTACACCCTGAATGATAATAACTGGTGCAGTTTCGTTTCGTATAACTGCATTTTGATCACGCTGAATCGTTGCGACAATATTTTTCATTTTGTCGTCAGACGATTTACTCAACTCTTTCTGCAGAACGTCATCCTGAATGTTGACTGCATTTTCGATCATGAATTCCATACGGCCTTCACGAATCCGGTACTGACGTTTCAGATCAATAGTCCCTGAGATCTTTCCGGAAGGCGTCTCGTAAAACGCTTCTCCAAGTTCGAAGTCGTAGAACATAGAAGACACCGGTGCTCTCCAATCGTAAATAAGATTGGCGCGCATGATTTCATCCGAGTAAGTATAAATGCCAATGTATATGGAGGCTGTTTCACCTCCTGTTGTAAAATCAATACGTCCAAAGTATGGCGACTTGGTAAGCTTCAGAAGTTTTCGTCTCCTGTTTACGGCGGATTCTCCCGTGAAGGCTATTCTGTTAATAGACTGATCAGCGGCCACCATGTCGGCCTCATCCATTCCTGACTGATGCTCAAAAATGTATTGTTTGTTTTGGCGAAGCTCTTCGGAATACTGCTTGACACTATCGTCAACACGCCGGACAGCGAGAAGTAATTTTTCTTTAATTACTTCAAGGTATTCACGCTCATCTTGTTCAGTTGGATTTACCACGTTATTTTATTGCTGCAAAAGTATGCAAAGGAAGGTCACAATCTATGCCCTCTTCGCTAAGATTTCTAAGGCTGCTTTT
>CBQWHS010000806.1:0-2441 GCA_967728665.1 uncultured Chryseosolibacter sp.
TGGTGGTAAATATCCCAGTCGTCAAATGATAATCATGTCGCTTCAATTCTTCATCCAGCCGATCAAGAGATTTTTGTTTCTCTGGTGATAATCCATACCATAGTCCAAAAATCTGAGCCGCCTGTGTTGCGTTGTCAAATCTTCCGGTGTTGGGCACATAGTAAACTTCTGTAATCCTTTTTTTAATTTGCTGATGCAGTTTTGTGTATTGGACTGAGTCTTCCTTCTTTCCCAAAATGCCAGCAAACGTTGAAGCAAGCAACACGTGATGATAATAAAACACAGACGCGGAGAATGATTCCGGCTTCGGATCGAGCGCCTCATGATCGCTTATGTCCCAATAAAATAAATTGTTCTTCGCTTGTGATTTTAGAAATTCAATTTGTTTTTGGAAAAACTTGTAGTTCTGTTCGATCACACGTCTGTCTCCATAGAAATCATACAACTGTTTTTGCAAAAAGGAAAAACCAAGTTGCCATCCCATCGGGCCAGACAGATCGCCATAGCCCCTGTCATCAATTCCTGTGAACGGTGCAATCTCCGTTATTCCACCTTGCGGCCGTTGTTCATTTGCGAAATCAGTCACAGCCTTCGTATAAAAGTTTGACATGTCGTAGTTGTAAATGAATGCATTCGCACTCACCACCATGTCGGCACCGTATCCCATCTTCTCACGTCCTGGACAATCGGATTGTACACTAAAAACATTACTGAGAAATGTCCACTGAATGACATCGTGAAGTTTATTGAACTGATCATTCGAACAAGCAAACGTTCCATTTTGAGGAAGGTCGCTGTTCATTCTCAAACCGTTAAAATTTTCCGTCGTAGGCCTACCCGGCCAGCCCGTGACTTCAAGATATCGGAAGCCATGAAATGTAAAACGTGGCGACCATGTTTCTATTCCTGAGCCTTTCAGTGTGTAGCTATCCTCTTGCCACGCTGTCTCCGGTGCACCCGGTCCTCCTATAATTCCGCCCTTTTTTATTTGAACTGCAACGCTCGTCATCACATTCAACGATCCATCGTTAAACAATCCCTCGCCATACCGCATTGTGATTTTTGCACCTGCCGGGCCTTTCACGGATACCTGTGCTACGCCAGCAAAATTCTGTCCCATATCAACAATAAAAATTCCGGGTTTCCATTCAGTAATGGAAATCGGTTTTACAATTTTAGTTACACGAATCGGAGGTTGCATTTGCGCTGTTAGTTTTCCTTCCGGTCCATTTACAACAACAGCGGAACCCCAGTTTTTGAATTTTGTTTTCGGCAAAGACCAATCGGAAATTTCAAGCCGTGCATCATAATGCTCGCCGAGATAAACATTGTTTCTCACAACGGGACTTTTCGCGACTTTCCATGAATTGTCTGTCAGAATTTTTTCAACTGATCCGTCAACGTAAGTCAAATGTAATTCAGCTTTCACACACGGGCGTCCTGTTTGCTGATAGGCGCGCAAATCCCAACGGCCAAAAAATTTGAATGGCAATGGGTTCCACCATCCATTTCCAAGCATAATTCCTAAAGCATTATTTCCAGCCGCAACATTTGGTGTGACATCATAAACAGAATACAATACCTGCTTGCGATAAGTCGTCCAGCCAGGATCAAGAACGTGATCGCCTATTTTCTTCCCATTCAAATATGCTTCGTAATATCCAAGACCGGAGATATACAATCGCGCAGATTGAACCTTCTTCGATGATGAAAATTCTTTTCGAAACAAAGGCATCGGATCGTCTTTGTAAGCATCTTCATCTTTCTCCGGTTTTTTGCTGTCATCGTCAATCCACTGAGCCGTCCAATCATTTTGATTTAACATCGATGTTTCAAACCATGCAACATCGCTCCACTCTGAAGCGCGATCATTCTGATCATATGAACGGACAGACCAATAATAGCGCACGAATGATTTTAAGGGTGATCCGTCAAATTCAATTTGAATGGAAGATGAATTTTTAATTTTTCCGGTTGACCAGATGTTCCCGTTTTTTGACTTGATACTGTTCACATTGTCACTGACAACAATTTCAAGGGCGCTCTGAATGTAGTTTTTCTCGTCGGATGAATATGTCCAGCTCAAACGTGGTTTTGATGAATCAATTCCCAACGGATTTTGCACATACTCACAACGTAAATTCTCCGGGCGCGCAGCACCAAATGACTGCGGCAAAATAAAAATTGCCAGTAGCAACAGAAGTGTTTTCTTCATGATACTGCGACTAGTTCACTTCCAACTCATCCTTCGAGGGCAACTTTGGAAAACTTGCATGTGGTTCCGTTTGATACCAAAATACTGTCGAAGCGATGTCATCTTTTAACGGCAGATAGCGGCCACCATTCCTCCATCCCAAAGCCTGAATGGTTACGCGGAGATCTTTGTCAAACCTGATCGGGTCAGTAATGTGCCAGCGATACATTCCGAAACGCTGAATAAC
>CBQWHS010000807.1:0-2437 GCA_967728665.1 uncultured Chryseosolibacter sp.
TGTATTGACCAAAAGAAAGTTGAACTGCAAATGAGCCGCTTTCATCAGTGAGTGTGCCATTGACAAGCTTGCCATCTTTGAACACCCTGACTGTGGCGTATGCGAGTGGCGTTGCTGCTGAATCAATCACTTTGCCCCGAACCCACCCCGATCCGCCTTGCGACTGAGCATCCGTGGATACCAGACTGCACATGAGAAATGTGAGAACGAAAAAATAGAATCGATTTAAATTCATCTGATGGAAGAGTACTTGAGTGTAAGACGAACAAATTGATTTTTTTCCTCAACAGACGCCACACAACTCTGACTAAAGGTGAAATTTCATGTTAGATGAAAGACTAACGAAAGGTAGTTTCATAAAAAGAACAAAGCCTCAGGGTTTGTGTCTGAGGCTTCGGCTAATCGCATTCCTTTCGCTGGCATTGTCCAGATCAAGTTTTAGGAATTTATTCTCAGGTCATAAATGACCACTCCCTGGGATTAACAATTTCACTATTAAAAAAAATAGTGCCCATATGTGGAGAACGACAGTTACAGATCAGAATTTTTATGCAAATCTTTTTCTTTTCAAGCGGAAGCGACATTGATAGTCTCCGACAATTATGAGAATTTAGTTTGTAAATTGAAGGCACAGAAATTTTACTGCTGTTATAAATACTTCTTCATGGCTCAATGTAATTTTTCAATTCCTTTTTCTTCTTCCGCTGAAGAGCTGGCTGAGAAAGCGCGACATGCCATCTCGAATGCCGGTGGCAATTTCTTTGGCGACTCGAATGCTGGAAACTTTGACGTCTCAACTCCGCTAGGAACAATACGAGGAACCTATTTAATACAAGGGGACCAAATTCATGTTTCGATCACATCAAAACCTTTCCTGGTCAGCTGTGGCTTGATTGAAAAGCAACTTCAGAATTACTTCTCGCAAGTGGCCTGAAATAATCTTATTGCCGTTTATACACTACAGCTAACGACAAGCTGAGTTCACATTGTTTTTTCTGGATTCGCAAGCTACCTTCCATGCCTAACACCTTTACTATGCATAAGCTTCTATTGCCCTGCCTGATACTATTCCATTCATTTTTTCTTATCGACGTCCAAGCGCAAACATCATGCAAGCCCGTCAAGTTAGAAATTATCAAACCGGTTATCGATTCAGAAATCGCTTCGCTGGTGAAGTTTGTCTCTGCTGATTCTATTAAAGCTTACATCCAAAAAATGGTTTCGTTCAAAACCCGGCATTCTATGAGCGATACTGTCAATGCAACGACTGGTATAGGCGCAGCAAGACGTTGGGTTTCTTATAAGTTCCGGCAATTCGCAAAACGGAATGGTGCAAATATGACTGTCGAACTGGATCCTTATAAGCTTGAGCCAAATCCCAGGCAACCTCGGGTGAACCGAACTGTTACGATGAAGAATGTATTGGGCACTTTAAAAGGCACAGATTCCAATGATAATCGTATCATTTTAATTTCTGGCCATCTTGATTCACGCAACTCGGATGTAATGGATAGTGTAGGCATTGCGCCAGGCGCAAATGATGACGCCTCGGGAGTAGCTGTTGTCATGGAACTTGCACGGGTGATGTCGCAAAAAAAATATCCCTGCACCATTGTGTTTATGGCTGTTCAGGGAGAAGAGCAAGGGCTAGTTGGTGCGCGATATTTGGCAAACAAAATGAAGACTAATGGAACCAATCTCATTGCCATGTTTAATAATGACATTGTCGGAAATTCAATTGCGAGCGAAACGGGAGATAAAAACGACAAGACGATTCGGGTTTTCAGCGAAATGATTCCCGCACTTGAAAACGAAGATCAAACTGCAGCACGCAATTCACTGAAGGCTGAGAACGACAGCCCTTCGCGTCAGCTGGCACGGTATATCAAAGAAACATCAGAACCATATGTGAAGGGGTTCACGGTGACATTAAATGCAAGACCTGATCGTTTTCTTCGCGGAGGTGACCACACACCATTCAACCAATTGGGTTTTACCGCTGTGCGATTCACGGAGTTTAACGAGAACTTCACCCACCAACATCAAAACGTTAGACAAGAAAATAACACGCAATATGGAGACCTTCCCGAGTTTGTTGACTATGCGTATGCCGCGAACGTTGCAAAAATAAATCTGGCATCGATAGCAAGTTTAGCAAAAGCACCAGGCCAACCCGAGGCCGTGAAGATGAAGATCAACCTCGACAACATGACTTACCTGACATGGACTACTCCGTCATCAGGACCGAAGCTGAAAGGTTATTATGTTTTGGTGAGAGAGACTTATCAGCCGTTTTGGGAAAAGCGAATATTTGTCTCGGGAACAAGTGTTGAGATACCAATGTCGAAAGACAACTACTTTTTCGCTGTACAATCTGTTGGCGAAAATGGTCATCTAAGTCAGATTGTAATGCCAGTGCCAGTGAGGAATTGAAGAA
>CBQWHS010000808.1:0-2437 GCA_967728665.1 uncultured Chryseosolibacter sp.
ACCGCGATTGAAACATCGCAGTAATCATGATATACTATCTCGTCTTTATCAATAGAAGCATTCACTGCAGGAAAATCTTTCAAGGCAACACAAACTGCTTTTGTAAAGAATGACATGAAGCCGAGACCAACGCCATATTTTTCTTTGAACTGATCTTTGTATTTCGAACGAAGATCCATCACCGGTTTCATGTCCACTTCATTAAATGTGGTGAGCATGGCGGTCTCGTTCTTCACAGCAACAAGACGTTTAGCAATAGTCTTACGAAGTGACGTCATCTTATCTCTTCGAATATTTCGCGCAGTTCCATCCGCAATTACGGGAGGACCTGATGGTGCTGCCGGAGCTTTTGCATCCGCAGGTTTAGCACTTGGTACTTGTGCCTTTTGAGCATCATCCTTCGTAATTCTTCCGCCAACTCCTGAACCTTGAACCTGGTTTGATGCAACCCCTTTTTCATCAAGAATTTTTGCTGCTGCCGGCGATGGATGTCCAGCTGCGTAAGTTTTATCTCCGCTGGATGCTGCTGGAGATGAGGCTGCTGCTGGAGCAGTGGCGCCAACAGGTGCACCTTCCATAATTTCTATCTTGCAAATCAAGCCACCAATTGGAAGCGTAGTTTTTTCTTGCGCAACAATGCGAAGAATTCCGTTAGCTTCTGCAGGTAGCTCAAACGTTGCTTTATCGGATTCAACTTCCGCAATGATATCATCGATCTTGACGAAATCTCCATCCTTTTTCAACCATGTTGAAATGGTTACTTCTGTGATCGATTCACCTACTGCGGGCACCTTCATTTCTTTTACGCCACCGGTAGCTTTCGGTGCCGCGGGAACTGCGGTAGGTGCAGCCGCAGCCTGCGGTTTAGCTTCTGCTGCCGGAGCCTGACCGTTGGAATCGATTTCACATAATAATTCTCCTATTGGAACAGTCTCGCCTTTTTGTTTTACAATCTTTAGTACTCCTGCGGTGGGAGCAGTGAGTTCGAACGTTGCCTTATCGGATTCCAATTCGGCAATCACTTCATCAAGTTTAACAACATCGCCATCTTTTTTAAGCCAGTTGGCGATGGTTACTTCTGAAATGGATTCTCCCACGGTGGGAACTTTTACTTGAACGCCCATTCGATATAATTTTTATTGGTGTTGAATTCGATTTGTTTATTAAATCTCAAATGCCTGGTTACAGATTTTTTCTTGTTCTGCTTTGTGAACTTTTGAATAACCTGTAGCCGGAGATGCGCTTGCCTTGCGGGAAATGAATTTCATCTCCTGTTTCGGCATCATGCGTTGAATAAATGACAAAGCACCCATGTTTGCGGGCTCTTCTTGCACCCAGCCTATCGTTGCATTTTTATATTTCTTCAGCATTGCATTGATCTGCTTTTCAGGGAATGGATACAATTGCTCCAGCCGAATCACGACAGTATCTTTGGTTTTTTTCTTCTGCTGAACTTCAAGCAAATCATAATAAATTTTTCCGCTGCACATCACAACACGAACCACATCCTTCGCAGGAACGCTGTTGTCGTCAATGATTTCGCTGAAAGAGCCATCAATGAATTCCTTCATTGGAGAAACAACCAGGGGATGCCGTAACAGAGATTTTGGCGAGAATACGATACAAGGTTTGCGGAATGGCCAAGTCACCTGCCTTCTCAATAAATGGAAGAAGTTTGCAGGTGTTGTCGGATTTGCCACGATCATGTTGTACTCGGCAGCTTGTTGTAAAAATCTTTCCGGACGACAACTTGAGTGCTCAGGACCCTGACCCTCGTAGCCGTGAGGCAATAACATCACAAGACCGTTCATGCGTTGCCATTTTGATTCGGCACTGGAAATGAATTGATCGATCATAACCTGGGCGCCATTGACGAAGTCACCAAACTGTGCTTCCCAAACTACAAGGGCATGAGGTGATGACATGGCGTATCCATATTCAAATCCCAACACGCCAAATTCTGATAATAGTGAATTGTAGATATGAAATTTTTGTTGACTCTTATCAATGTTATCCAAACCGCAATATGGAGCGTTGGTATTCATATCAAAGAAGTAGGCATGACGGTGCGAGAAAGTTCCGCGCTTCACGTCCTGACCAGACATACGCACAGGAACATTTTCTGCAAGCAGTGAACCATAGGCTAACAATTCAGCTTCTGCCCATCCTAAAATCTTATCTTCGAAGAATGCTGCCTGGCGATCTTTCAAAAGTTTTTCGATCTGCTTGATCGGGCGGAAACCTTCCGGAATAGTGATCAATGCCTTTCCAACTTTATCAAGGATTGATTGCTTGATTCCAGTCTTAGGTGATTCATTGAAATCTTCTGGTGTTGCTCTATGAAGTTTCTCCCATTCAGCTTCAATTTTTTGAGGCTTGTATGGAAGCGGTTTCTGTTTCACTTCATTAAGGCGATTTTGCAACTGGTTACGGAAAC
>CBQWHS010000809.1:0-2428 GCA_967728665.1 uncultured Chryseosolibacter sp.
ATGAGGGAATGTTACATCGCACAGTCGCAGAACAAATATTGACGCCCGAATTTCTCAGGCAGCAAAAAAATATTTCAGCCTTGAAGTTTGCCGGCTTCAATGCACTGACCGGTGCGGAAGAAAAGATTATTTCAAAATTTGTGGAACAAGGTGCAGCGGTACATTGGGATATTGATTCTTATTATGTCAACAATGTATCGCAAGAGGCAGGACGGTTCTTTCGTGAATATCAGGAACATCCAGTGTTGCGAAAAACCTTTCCGAATGATATTCCATCGAATGGATTATTTTCTTTTTCAGAAACCCGAAGTAACAAAGTAAAAATCTACGGAGCGGCTCAGCCCATCGGTCAGGCAAAACTTCTTGCACAGGTTCTGCAGGAGCAAGTGCAACTTGGAATAAAGCCGGAAGAAACATTAGTTGTATTGCCAGATGAAAAACTCCTTCTACCGGTAATGCATGGTATCTCGGGAAGCACAGAGACCATGAATGTCACGATGGGTTTTCCACTGGCAAGCACGCCATTGTTTAACCTGGTTGAACTCATTGTTGACTTGCAAATCCATCGAGAACAAGATCACTTTAATCATAGACAGGTTCTTGCCTTGCTTGGTCATCCGTACGTTGTTGCAGCTGATGCTGTTGTGGCGAACAGTAAACGAAAAGAAATTCTCCGGCATAACTGGGTTCATATTCCAAGCAGTTTCCTTGCGACCGAAGTTCAACTTCATCGATTAGCGTTCAGGCCACTCACTGATTTTTATAATGAGGATAATGGCGTGACCGCTGGACTCGTTACATACTTGAAGCTTGTCACGCTGGAGATCGGATCGCTTAAAGGTGTTCTTTCTGTTGACAAAGAGTTTGCTTTCCATTTTTTGAAATTCTTCAATAGACTGTTGGAAATTTTTGTTGAACGGAATGCGGTGAAGAATGAAGGGAGCGAAGTCTCGTTGATAAAATCTTTCCTGCGTCTTTTCCGACAGCTGATTCGCTCTCAAAAAATTCCGTTTACGGGTGAACCACTTAAGGGGCTTCAAGTGATGGGTGTTCTTGAAACGCGAAATCTTGATTACAAAAACGTTTTTATTCTTTCGTTGAATGAAGGCGCGTTTCCGGCAATGAGTGGCAAGGGTTCTTATATTCCTTTCACGATACGCAAAGCATACAAGCTTCCGACAATTGAACACCAGGATGCTATTTACTCTTACCTATTTTATCGCGTGCTTCAACGTGCGGAAAACGTTCATATATTTTACAATTCCGAAACCGATGTTTTGGGACAGGGAGAAATGAGCCGATACCTGCAACAGTTGTTGTTTGAATCAGGTCTTCCTATCGAGAAGAAAATATTGCATAACTCCATAGAGCCAAGAGGCATCACACCGATCGAAATAGAAAAGAATGAGCTTGTAATGGAGAATTTACTAAAGCTCAACGAAGGCAATATTTATTTTAAGGGAATTTCTCCATCAGCATTAAACAGCTATATCGAATGTCGGTTGAAATTTTATTTTCGACATGTTGCAAAAATTAAGGAAGCAGACGAAGTTGAAGAAGAACTTGATGCCAGGGTACTGGGAAATTTTCTTCACCACGTAATGGAGCGATTTTACAAGGGCATTATAGACAAGAAAAAGAGCAAGGAGATAGTCGATTCTGATTTTCATACCTTCGAGGGAAGAGTAGATAGCCTTATCGATGAAGTGTTTATCGAGGCCTACCGGCTCGATCCTTCAAAAAAAGTAAAATACGAGGGACAACGATTGGTGGTGAAGGAAGTAGTAAAAAGATTTGCTCATCGTATAATTGAGATGGATCGTAATCATGCACCATTTAATATTGAGGCGTTAGAGATGGAAGGGCTTACGCTTACTATTCCAATTTCGCATCCACCATATCGAGCAGTGATTGGTGGTAAAATCGACCGTGTTGATAAAAAAGGCGACCAGATCAGAATCATTGATTACAAAACAGGTAAAGACAAACTAAGTTTTGATAGCATCGCTTCTTTGTTTGCTCGCGATGATTCCACTCGCAACAAGGCAGCATTTCAGACATTGTTGTATGCGATGTTGTTCAAACAAAGTCAACCGTTCACGAAAGGAGAGCACGTTCGCATTACGCCAGGCCTTATCAACCGAATGAATTTATTCGATGAAGAATTTTCATTTGGACTAAAGCTCGGCAGAGAAACAATCAACGATGTCACTCCGTTGCTGCAGGAATTTGAAGACCGCCTCAAAGTAGTTTTTGAAGAATTATACGATCCCAGTAAATCGTTTGATCAGACAACTGATGTTGACAACTGTCAGTTTTGCCCATATGGGCAGATTTGCTACAGATGAGGATGATATGAGCGAAATGCAATTAGTAAACGGGTACTCAGGTTTTTCGTCTAACAAAGGGTTGCACACAACAAGGCACT
>CBQWHS010000810.1:0-2426 GCA_967728665.1 uncultured Chryseosolibacter sp.
ACGTCTGAGCATATCGATGCGGAAAATTTTGTGAAGAAAATTGAGGTCGTTATTCATAATTCAAATCTTGCTGATATTGTTGAGTCCGGAGAATTTCGGGATCAGCTTCGGGTGGAACGTGTGCAGCAGCAGGATTATTCAGATGCTGCTACAGCTAAGAAATTCGGGAAAGAACTGGGTGCAGATGTTATGTTGTTTGGTGAACTCACATCCGAAACCGATATTCTCAACAACAAACGTGTCGTCAACTACATCACAACAATGTACCTGACTGACATTGAGACGAACAAACGCGTCTGGTATGGCCAGAATGAAATTAAGAAATATGTTAAGAATTGATTCTGATCCTTGTTGATCAGCCCCATGTTTCAGCATAGAAAAATTCGCTTCAGATTCGTCAGACGATCTCTCTCGTTGTTATTCCTGGTGATATTTTCATCCTGTGCCACCTATTACAATCAGCAACACGATTTTAATTACGAATTCGAAAAAGGAGATTTGCAGCAAGCGCTGACAACGCTTCAGGAACATGAACGGCTCGCGAACAGCAAGAGCCAATTCATTTATTTTTTGAATAATGGTTTGCTACTCTCTGTGTTGGGAAAATATGAAGAAAGCAATGAGTGGTTTGAAAAGGCATTCCTGTTTGGTGAAGATTATCATGTAAACTATATCAACGAGTCGCTATCGTACCTGACGAATCCAAACATGGTCATGTATCGGGGCGAAGATCATGAGCACCTGATGGTGTTGTATTTTAAAGCCATTAATTTTTTGAAGATGAATAAGCCCGAAGAGGCGCTGGTGGAATGTCGCAGGTTGAACATCCGGCTGAATCAACTCAGTGATAAATATTCGTCAGAAAAAAAATTCAAGCGCGATGCCTTCATTCATACGCTAATGGGAATCATATATCAATCAACGCGTGATTACAACAATGCATTTATAGCGTATCGCAATGCTGTGGAAATTTATGAAGACGACTACAGCAAAATGTTTGGATTGGAGGTGCCGCGACAATTGAAGGTCGATTTGCTGAACACTGCCTGGTGGACGGGTTTCATTGAAGAGTTCAACGCCTTTAAAACCAAGTTCGGTATGGAAGATTACAAACCAGTTCAACCGGAAGCAGAACTCGTTTTCTTTTGGCATAACGGCCTGGTTCCCGTGAAAAGTGAAACCAGTATTAACTTTATCATTTCTCATCGCGAACAAAATCTTGTTGTGTTCGACAATCCCGACCTCGGAATTTCTTTTCCATTTCACGTAGAAGAAAACCAACAACGGTCAGATTTGAAAAGATTGGAGATTTTTCGAGTCGCATTTCCAAAGTATGTAGAGCGCAACCTCTACTTCCAACATGCGACTATCGACAAAGACAGTTCAAGCTATCCATTGCAATTAAGTGAGGACTTGAACAAAATCGCTTTTTACAGTCTCAATCAGCGGATGATGCTGGAGTTTAGTAAAGGTTTGCTAAGGGCTGCGCTGAAGAAGGCAACGGAACAAAGCCTGAAAAAAGAAGATCCGCGGCTTGGCGCATTGCTGGGTGTGGTAAACGCGATCACGGAAAAAGCGGATACGCGAAATTGGCAGACCCTTCCGCACAGCATTTACTATACTCGTGTTCCTCTCCGCGAAGGCGCAAACAAGATAACGTTTAGGCTGGATGGCAACACTGATAAGACCAGCTACGATTTCACTTATCAAGCCCTGAAAAATCAAACACTATTTCACACCTTTTCATCGTTAGAAACTACGTCCGGGCCATGGCGGATGTATTAGAAAATAACCCACGCGCTGGCCTGAGTCTTTGTTTTTCACTACTTTTAACCTTTTAAAGGCCGGCCTATACAGGCTTACAAGTGTTGTTTTGAAAGCTTAAATCCCGAAACTCTGAAGCGTTACACTTCAATACTTATTCTGATGTCGATGTTGACAATTTCCATGTCTGCATTGGCTCAATACAAGACGGAGAAAGAAGCCACTATTCCGCTGGAGCACTTCTATATTGAACGTCAAAAGGCTGGACTTCGCACGCTCTTAAGCAAGTTACATTGGAGCCTCAGCACCGGGTACGGAAGTAGCACATTGAAACACGATCTTTCTGGTTTTGGCATTTTACAACAACCTGACTCGATTCCCATTCTCTTCAACCACGACAACCCAACGGTTCGCTATTCGAACTGGTTCAATACTGTAACTCCCAATACCAGTTCGACAACACCTTCTCCATTCACGGTAAATTCGGATACGACTGAGTTGGGTTTTAAAGCGAAATCTTTTGGCATTCCGATCAAGGCCACTGTTCACCTCGAATTTGATCGATATAGAATTGGTGGAGGCTATTCATACGAGTTCACGCACATCGGAACATTCAATCCAATTTCATATCAGGATAAGATCAGCTCATTTCAGCCTGGTGC
>CBQWHS010000811.1:0-2414 GCA_967728665.1 uncultured Chryseosolibacter sp.
TTCTTTTCTCACTTTATGTGGCCTTCCTGGTTTGCTATCCGTGCACGGATGATGCAACGCACGACCGTGAGTCGATGAAGGCTAGTATTTCAGCCAATCACAATGAGAGCGGGGAAGAAGATCCATGTTCACCATTGTGTGTTTGTCAGTGCTGCAGTTCGCAAATCCATCAGCCAACATATTTTTCATTTTCTGCATTTTGTCCTGTCTATTCTGAAAAAGACGAAACGATAGCAGTTCGTTTTATTCCGACCGTGTCGAATTCAATCTGGCAACCGCCGAAACAAGTCTAGCATCTGGATTTTTGTTTTTATCATTGCTCGCCTGTAAAGCGATCATACCATAACGCTTTGCTTGCGCTATCTTAAACTTTGCTTCCATGCTGGATAGTATTATTCATTATTCGATCAGGCATAAACTGATCATCGGCCTTTTTACAATTGGATTGATTGTGTGGGGTGGGTATTCGCTGATGCAATTGCCAATTGACGCCGTGCCCGACATTACAAATAATCAGGTGCAGGTTATCACGATTGCACCATCGCAGTCTGCCCTTGACATTGAGAGACTGGTTACATTTCCTGTTGAACAGACCATGTCAACCATCCCCGGCATAGAAGAGATTCGGAGTTTTTCTCGCTTTGGTCTTTCTGTAGTGACGATCGTCTTCGAAGATAATGTTGACGTCTACTGGGCGCGTCAACAAGTGAGTGAGCGACTCATTACCGCTACCAAACAAATTCCCGCCGGAATCTCACAGCCCGAAATTGCTCCGCTCACAACGGGCCTTGGCGAAATTTTTCAATATGTGATAAAGCCAAAAAAAGGATACGAATCGAAATATAATGCGATGGACCTTCGTACGATTCAGGATTGGATCGTGAGGCGACAGTTGCTTGGAACACCCGGTGTTGCTGAAGTGGCTAGCTTCGGAGGTTATCTTAAGCAATATGAGATTGCATTGAACCCCGACAAACTTCGAAGTTTCAACCTGAGTATTGCAGATGTTTTTGCTGCGTTGGAACGCAACAATGAGAACACGGGTGGTGCTTATATTGATAAGAAACCCAACGCGTGGTTTATACGCAGCGAGGGATTGATAAAATCCATCGAAGATATTGGCAAGATCGTGGTGAGTAATACCAGTGCCGGTGTGCCGGTGTTGATCCGCGATATAGGTGAAATTCAATTTGGCTACGCAAATCGTTTTGGCGCTGTGACATTCGATGACACAGGCGAAGTAGTCGGTGCCGTGACGTTGATGCTGAAGGGAGAGAACTCAAACGCAGTTGTAAATCGCGTAAAGGCAAGGATCGCTCAAATAGAAAAAAATTTGCCGGAAGGTTTAGAGATCGAACCGTTCCTGGATAGGAGTAAACTCGTGAGTCGTGCGATTGGCACAGTCGAAAAAAATTTAATTGAAGGTGCACTGATCGTCATCGTGGTGTTGGTATTATTTCTGGGTAACCTCCGCGCGGGTTTGATGGTGGCTTCGGTTATTCCACTTGCCATGTTGTTTGCTGTTTCGATGATGCACGTTTTTGGAGTGTCGGGAAATCTCATGAGCCTCGGTGCTATTGATTTCGGTTTGATTGTAGATGGTGCCGTTATTATCGTCGAAGCAACTATGCATCACCTTGCTTTGCGAACTACAATGCATAGGTTGTCACAGGCTGAGATGGATGATGAAGTCTACTATTCGGCTTCGCGGATCAGAACTTCTGCTGCGTTTGGCGAGATCATTATCTTAATTGTTTACCTGCCGATTCTGGCGCTTGTGGGTATTGAAGGAAAAATGTTTAAGCCCATGGCACAGACGGTGGGCTTCGCGATTATTGGAGCGTTCATTTTATCACTCACCTACGTGCCGATGGTGTCTGCGCTGCTTCTAAGTAAGAATTTTGGTCACAAGGAAAATTTTTCTGATCGGATGATCGCATTTTTTCAACGCAAGTACGAGCCGTGGTTGAGGCGGGCAATTCGGAAGAAGTTTATTGTGATCGCAACGTCTGTAGTCGTCTTTGTTACATCGTTAATTTTATTTCTCCGAATGGGCGGAGAGTTTTTGCCAACGCTTGAAGAAGGAGATTTTGCCGTGGAAACACGCGTGCTCACCGGGTCGAGTTTGTCTTACACCATTGAACAGGCTTCAAAATCTGCAGCGGTTTTGTTGAAAGAGTTTCCGGATGAAGTGAAGGAGGTAGTAACGAAAATTGGTTCGTCCGAAATTCCAACTGATCCGATGCCGATCGATGCATGTGACTTGATGGTGATCCTGAAAGATAAAGATGATTGGACGAGAGCGTCAGACCGCGATGAATTGGCGGAGAAAATGGCGGACGCACTAAAAGTAATTCCCGGTGTGACGTACGGATTTCAGCAGCCGATTCAAATGCGTTTCAATGAGCTCATCA
>CBQWHS010000812.1:0-2413 GCA_967728665.1 uncultured Chryseosolibacter sp.
CCCTTTCACGCTGAGGCGCACTAAAGAACAGGTAGCCAAAGATCTTCCAGACAAGACGATTACTGTGTTGTGGTGCACGATGGAGGCAGCGCAACGCAAATTGTATAACGAGTATCGTGATGGCTATCGAAGCAGGCTGCTTAGAAAGATTGATGAAGAAGGAATTGCCAAATCGGGGTTGGATGTATTGGAAGGATTACTTCGACTGCGACAAATTTGTGATCACCCTGCACTGATCAACGCAACAGAAGAAATGCAGGACAGCTCTGTAAAAATTAATGAGCTGATCAGGGAAGTAAAGGAGAATGCGGGTAACCATAAATTACTGGTCTTCTCGCAATTCACACAAATGCTTCAGCTTATCAAAGCAGAGTTTGAAGAAGGGGGAATAAGCTATTGCTACCTGGATGGAAGCACTTCCTTGAAGAAAAGAAAAGAGGAAGTGGAAAAATTTCAGGAAGATGAAAATGTAAAAGCATTTTTAATCTCGCTCAAAGCTGGGGGAGTAGGCCTTAATTTAACGACAGCTGACTATGTGTACATCGTAGATCCATGGTGGAATCCTGCCGCAGAGCAACAAGCTATAGATCGCGCGCATCGCATAGGACAAAAACGCAAAGTGTTTGCGTATAAAATGATTTGTAAAGACAGCGTGGAGGAAAAAATTCTGCAACTGCAGGAAAAAAAGAAAGTGCTGGCAGATGATCTGATTCAAGAAGATGCCGGCTTTGTAAAAACGCTATCCCGTGACGATGTGGAATTCTTATTCGGGTGAAAGAAGAGAACGATTGAAAATTTCTGCTTCTATTCAAAGACCAGATATTAGGGACATCGCAAAATAATTCAAGGTTGAAATTTTCGAACGACCTACGATAAACTTGGAGAGGAGATTGTAGATAAAAAGAATTTTGTTGGTGCTAATTAAGAGATAACCGAATGACTAAACATTTAACAAAAGACGGACGAACCTTCATGGTAAGAAAACCGGATGAAAATGATGCTGCTAATATTATCAGCTATTCAAAAATATTATTTGCATCAACAGATCAGACACTGACCACGTTAGAGGAGTATACAATCACAGTGGAGAATGAGAAAGCCTGGATTAATAATTTAAATAATAATCCTAAATCGAATTTATTAATCGCTGAGATGGCCAACCAAATCGTCGGACTTCTCTTTTTTATTTCCAACACAAAAATAAAGAATGCGCATACTGGTGAGTTTGGAGTAAGCGTGCATCCTGACTTTCAAGGCATTGGCATTGGGCGAGTTCTTATCGAGACATTGCTAGATTGGGCCAAGGAAAACGCGGCTATTGAAAAAGTGTATTTGAACGTATTTGCCACAAATGAACAGGCACTAAGATTGTACAAAGATTTAGGCTTCATTGAAGAGGGACGACACATTAAAGCCATAAAACAAGTGACGGGCGAATACGTTGATGCTATCCAAATGTATATTGAGACAAAATAATCGCGATAGCTATATTTTTACAACAGCGACCATTCCCTGCTCTGGAACAGAATAGTCTGAACAGGATGATTATGTGAATCTAGTTTGGAAATCAAATCAAAATTGAAGGATTTACACTTGGTACTTCAAGATGATTAATAATCATCATGACAATAAAAGAAATGGAATTTGACCCAAACAGCAATGTTATTAAACTCTGTCTTCAAGGTATGGACATGGAAGGGAAAGGCCGGCCTGAAGATGCAAGTGTACTATTTCTTAAAGCCTGGAATGAAGCAACAACGGACTTCGAGAAATTCACGAACGTCAATGGAAATATTATTAATTAATTTCTGAGTTGCCGGTATGCGCAGTGCATCAATTTGAAATAAAAAATCAAACTAACCTGAGATGAATTTTTTAAATCCAAATGACAGCCAAAAAAAAAGCTGTCTTTCAACAGCCCTTCACTTATATTTTTCTCTTAAAAATTACTTCGCAGCAAACCGCTTTGCTACTTCATTCCAGTTCACAACATTCCAAAATGCTGTGATGTAATCAGGTCTTCTGTTTTGATAATTCAAATAGTAAGCGTGTTCCCAAACGTCCAAGCCTAAAATAGGTGTGCCTTTAACTTCGGCTACGTCCATCAATGGATTATCCTGGTTCGGCGTGGACGTGATCTGCAATTTATCACCTGCATCTTTGATCAACCATGCCCAGCCTGAGCCAAATCTTCCGGCACCAGCAGCAGCAAATTTTGTTTTAAACTCATCGAAGCTTGTGAATGTAGAATTAATTGCATCAGCAATTGCTCCTGAAGGTTGACCACCTGCGTTGGGTCCCATGATAGTCCAGAACAAACTATGATTATAATGACCACCACCGTTGTTGCGAACAGGCGCAGGATATTTTGAAATGTTTTTGCAAATCTCTTCGATGCTTAATTTTTCAGCAT
>CBQWHS010000813.1:0-2407 GCA_967728665.1 uncultured Chryseosolibacter sp.
GGGAAGTATTTATCAAAGCTCACTTTACCAACGCCAGCATCAGCAAGCAGTTTGTCAAGTGCTTTTGTTTCATACTCGAGAATTTCCGTTTGGGTTTGAGTTACTGAAGCAAGAGCTGCAATAACGGGAGTATTTTCAAATGTAAAAGTCAAAAAGTTCTTACCAGCGTGGGTTGTGTTTTCGGCAAAAACCGGAATATCCTTCGGAGCCTTCGCTAGTGTGGGAAATTCCTTAGTCAAGCCCGTGAGTTCACGAATTTTTGCCACATAATTATTGAGCAAATTCTCGTAATCCTTTCCTGCAGGTTGCGTCATCATCATCGATGCAACTTTCGAACTGTGATCATTGATAAGTTTTTCATCAATTTTATCAGTACCAGAAAGCGACTTCATTGTCTCTTTCAGCTTGTCAATGCTTGCAAGTGTAGTGCTGGTTAATTCGCGAACCTGTTGAGCGTTCTCCTTTGCTTTAACAACCTTTGCGTTTTGGCTTTTACCTGCTTCTTTCACAATGGCGTTAAACTTTTCAGAATTCTGCCCTTTTGTGGCAGCTGTCAACTCTTCCAACGTCTCATATATAATCGCGAACTTTTCCAATACTGCGTTACTTACCTGCAAAGCGAGAAGAGCCGTGAGTACCAAGTACATCATACCGATCATCTTCTGCCTGGGTGTTTCCTTACCGCCTGCCATATTCGTTTATAATTTGAATATTCGTTTTAAAAAGAAATCTAAAATTAGTTAGCGCTTCCCTTCATCGCAGTGAGCATGCTGCCATAAACTTTGTTAAGCGCTGTAAGATTATCGGTAAGTTTACCGAGTTCAGAAGTGAACTTCGCAGTGTTATCGCCAACTTTTGAAAGTCCAGTCATTGCACCAGTAAGGCTTTCATAGAACTTATTCATGTTCTTCACATGGCTATCAGCGTCTTTCAATTCCATTTCATAGACAGCATTAAGAGACTGAAGATTCTTAGTCACCTTTTGAACCTGAGAGTGATATTCGCCAGCATCTTTTGACGCCTCGGACATTGATGACACTGCCTTGATAGCAACATCGTATGACTTGTTCATTTCACTCAAAGACTTCGATGCAGTTTGAACATTCTTTGCGTATTCGTTTGTAGCAACCGCCGCATCCGAAAGTGTGTTCATTTTCTTTGCCGATTCAGCAAGGTTGTTCAAACCTTTTCCAAGACTGTCAAGCAGTTCAGGACCGATTTTAGCTTTTTCAAGAGATACATCAAGTTGCGCTGTTAACGAAGCCGTTGCTGGCTTGTTCGATATGCGAGGAGCTGCAGCAGGTCCTTCATATTCGTCAGCTAATTCAGGATAAACTTTAGACCAATCAACTTCATTGTGAGGCGGTTCAAAGGCACTTAGGAAGAAAATCCCTGCTTCAACCGACAAACCAATCATCAACATTTCATCCGCACCTGGCATGTGCAGGATCTTGAATAACGCACCAATAATAACGACCGCAGCACCAATACCATAAACTTTCGGCATGATGGTTTTGTAGAGAAGCGCAGTGAATCCGCCTTTTTTCTTGCTCATTTTAGTAAGGTTTTAAGTTTATATCTCTTTAATTGTTTAGTATTTTAAATATAGGTAGAGTTTTTAATTATTAAAATTCCTGCCCAGACGAGCGACCGAGGTGAGTCAGCGCACAACGGAAACCGATATACGCACGGGTGGAATCTTTAAACTCATAAGTTCTTGTACCTGTTTCCAGGTAGTAAGCAACATCTTTCCATGAACCACCACGAACAACTTTCTTAGGAGGTACACGTGGATTGTATTTGCTGCTCTCCGGGTTTGTCCGGTCATCAATGTATTGAGGGTTCAAATCCCAGACAGTTGGAACGGATGCTGGGTTGAAATCATCGAGGCACCATTCAGAAACATTTCCTGCCATGTCAAACAGACCATAGTCATTTGGAAAGTAGGCCTGCACAGGAGAAGTATAAGCGAATCCATCATCGTAAAAGTTTCCGCGACCTGGTTTAAAGTTCGCAAGCATACAGCCCTTCGAATTACGTATATAGGGATTACCCCAGGGATACTTTGCCATGTCACGACCACCTCTCGCTGCGTATTCCCACTCTGCTTCTGACGGAAGTCTGAATTCTGGCATTGGAAAATCGCCAACACTCTTTCTGTAGTCATTCAAGTATGCAGTTCTCCATTTTCCAAAATATACAGCAGCGTCCCAATTAACACCAACAACAGGATAGTCATCGTACCCAGGATGCCAATAGTAATAATCTTGAATAGGATCTCCCATATGATGCGCGAAATCGCGTACCCATACCGTTGAATCAGGATAATAAAGTTGTCTGAATGTTTCAGGGTCAACTGTTTCAAATCCTTCGATGGTTCCAGCGTCAACTAGAAAAAAGTTTGTAA
>CBQWHS010000814.1:0-2406 GCA_967728665.1 uncultured Chryseosolibacter sp.
TCACTGATCCGAGGTATCCGTTATTCCCCACTCCATCACATTATATTATCCCTCAAATAATCATTCACAAACTTCCCTTGCGGATCATATTCTTTCACCAGACTTTTAAACTCTTGCATCCGCTCATACCGCGTAGCGAGAACCGCCTTTGGTATCGTAAATAATTTTCCCCAATGAGGTTTAACATTATATGGTGCTAATTCCTTTTCGATTATAGGCAACAACTTGCTCACCGCAGGCCAATCTTGTTTCCATGTAAAGTGAATGGCTATCATGTCTTCGTTATACGCCGGACTCAGCCACAACTTATCTGCAGCGATCGTGCGAATTTCAGAAATGAAAAGATGCGGCCCAATTTGTTTTCCCATCCGTTGCACCGCCATAATGGCATCGACAGCATTTCGCGCAGGCACAAAATATTCTGCTTGCAACTCCTTGCCACTGCTGGGCGTAAACCCCATCCTGAAATGAGGAAGCCGCTCATACCACACACCAGCAACCCCCATTTGCGCTGTGCAGTTTTCTGCAGACAGGGCCATGATCGGATGCACATTCTTTGTTGCGGCACGCGCACCGAAAAATTCACCTTGCACGTCAAACTTTTCGTCCGAACGCAACTTCACCCACACTTCATTGAAACTATTCTTTTGCCAGTCAGTAAAAAGACTCACGCTGTGACCCGCCGACATGATCGTGGTGAAGTTCTCCGAAATCGCAGAGAGCGGAAGATCTTCGAACACATACTGCCTCATCGAGAACGATGGCTGCAATGCGAGCGTAACTTTTGTAATTATTCCAATCGCGCCAAGTCCAACGACAGCGCCTTTGAATTTTTCATTATCATTTTTTTCGCTCAGGGTATGCACTGTGCCGTCCGCGCCAATAAACTCTAGCGCCCTCACACTCGTGGCAAGGTTTCCGTTCTTAACACCCGACCCATGTGTAGCAGTTGTACACGCACCTGCAACAGAAATGTGCGGCAGCGAGGCAAGATTGTGAAGTGCGAAACCCTGCGTTTCAAGGTACGGACAAAGCTGGCCATAGTTCATGCCGCCTTCGATAGTCACAGTTCGTGCGCTCTTATCAATCGATACAACCTTATTCATCTTCTCCATCCCGATAAGGGCAAACTTGCTGTTGGCGATATCATTAAAACAATGACGCGAGCCAAGCGCTTTCACCTTGTTAAATTTCTTCACCAGCGCTTGAACATCTTCAACCGAAGTAGGATAGTGGATGTTCGCAGTACTATATTCAAGATTACCAGCCCAGTTGGTTAATTTATTCTGAAAGGAAAAATTTCTGAATGACGTCAACAACGGAGCAGTGGCCAGGAGGCTCGAAGTAACTTTCAAAAAGGTTCGCTTTTTCATGAGTTAAGATTTGGGATATAGGAGACTTAAGTTAATACTTTTCAGCGACTGAACTTTCTTCATACACGATGCTAATTTGAAATCGCATCAATCAATTTAAGCAGCATTACTGATTTAAGACAACTGGAATGATTTGGGCATGTCCCCGAGTTGCCTGCTTCCGTTTCCCTTCAGCATGCAACTCGCGGTCGGGCTTTCGCCACTCGCCAGTCAACGCGCATGCCATTTCGGGCTCAAACAATGGCTCAATCCCTCATGCGATCGAAGTGTCGACATTGAGTTGAAATTACTCCAGTTTAAATCGCCTCGGGACAATTGTTCAGATGATTTCTGCCTTTGGCCTCGGACCCATATAGGTTCGCGCGTTCCTGAATCCTAAGCATGAGCGTCAGTAGCGCGAAGGACTTGATTTACAATTTTGATTTGAAATGCATCCCAATCGCTCGTGTTCTCGTTGCAGTGCTTTTTTATATTGTTTCCAAGGCAAGGGGATCTATCGCAAAACGTGTTATGCCCAGATTAAAAGTTGATCATTCGAGATGACGGTTGTGAAGGAGAGTTGTGAATCTGCAGGGTTGAAACCGTTAATACTATTGATTTTCCTACGCGCAATTCTTCGCAGGAAGACTTGCACCAGATTGGTCTTAAGCGCAGACACCCTGAATAAAACCAAGCATTGACAAAAGGGAAATATGTGCAATATTGCGTGTATTCATTAGTTAGCGGCAAGCCCATAAAAAGAGAAGGACTATAACCAATCATGATAATATTTCCAGTAACCGAATCGACTCTATCTGCAAATCACGTTGGACAATTTCTACAAGATAGATATGGTTTAAGTGAAAAAAACGAAATGCAAGCTATTTCGAACAGGAATTAACCATTTGTACATGGTTACTGATGGAGGTACAGAGTTTGTTTTTCGAATTTACACTTTCAATTGGCGGACAAAGTTAGAGGTAGCTGAAGAATTAAGATTGCTAATTCATTTAAAACAAAACAGCTCGCGTACAGATAAAAAAAGTCTAAGAGT
>CBQWHS010000815.1:0-2404 GCA_967728665.1 uncultured Chryseosolibacter sp.
AAATGACTACGGTCATTACAACTATGATAAAATTATTATTTGTAATGACCGTAGTCTTTTTCGCTTCGTGCGGAAATGAACTTGATATTAAACCGACAACTTCTGTCGATGCAGAAACGGCAAAGAAAAGTGTAAACTTATTACTGACCGGGGCCTACTCGCTAATTGGTTCAGGAGGAGTTGCAGCACAGACTGGCGCGCTGTATGGCACTGATCTTTTGCTCAACGCAGACTTGCTTGCATCGGAAAACTACATGACGTGGAAAGGAACTTTCAATCAGTATAATGAAATTTCCAAGAAAGCAATTTCGCCAACCAACTCTTCGGTTACACGCATGTGGCGAAAGGGTTATGCAGCGATTAACCTTGCTAACACAATTTTAGAAAGCCTGGGCAGCGCAAAAGAAAGTGAGCGCAGTTATTATCGTGGCCAGGCTTTGTTCATCCGTGGGATTATGCATTTTGAGTTAATGCGTTTCTGGGCGGAACCATCCACCGGTCTGGCTGTTCCCTTGATGACAAAAGCTGTGCAGGATTTTTCGGAAATTCAATTGCCTGCGCGCGCTACAATTGGTGACATTTACACAGCTGTAATAGCCGACCTGACGGAAGCAAAGACATTGCTGGCAAGCAGCGAAAATCTGGCGAACAATTACACTGTCTCAGCATTTCTTGCCAGAGTCTATTTGCAAAAAGGTGATTATGCAAATGCGCTTGCCGAAGCCAACAACGTAATTCAAAATGGCGGCTATGAATTGCCAGCTTCTGTTGAAGAAGCATTTAACGGCACATCATCCGAAACAATTTTTGAAATTGAACAGACAGTAATTAACAATGCAGGTACCTCCAACGATGGATTAACAACTTTCTATTCTTGTGATCCTAACACTCCTGGAAGTTCCGGCCGTGGAGATGTGGGAATTCTTCCCGCGTTTATCAGCCGCTATGAGCCTACAGACAAAAGACTGGAATTTTTAATTTATGAAGGATCTTGCAATAAGGGCTCTGTTACCAGCGCAAAGTGGAAAGATCCATACGCAAATATCCCGATCGTCAGGCTCTCAGAGATGTATCTTATTCGCGCAGAAGCAAACCAACGTCTTGGCAGTACTATTGGTGACACGCCTGTTAACGATGTGAACGCAATCCGTGAGAAAGCTGGCGCCAGTCTTTATGGAACTATTACACTCGATAATATCCTGAACGAGCGAGAGCTGGAGCTTGCATTCGAAGGTCAACGAATCCACGATTATAAGCGTCTTGGAAAAGTAATTGGCAGCACCGATTATAAGGGCGCTAAATTTATCTTCCCGATCCCTCAAACGGAGATAAATACCAACCCGAATCTCACCCAAAACACATACTACCATTAAAAGAGAACCACTTACAACACAAAGTCCCAGGGCAATGCCTGGGACTTTTTTCGTATAAAGACCTCCGTGTGCTTAAAACAATCGTTTTCAAGGCTTTTTTGTTGCAATTCAGCCAAAACTGCAAATACTTCTTATCCCAAAAAGAACCTTAAAATCCACATTTTGTTTATAGATTTGTAGGTTAATTTAAAATTAGTCTAAATAGACTTGTAAATGAGCAAAGACAATCAGGTTTTAGAGGAGTTAACGTCGAAGGAGTATGAACATGGATGGTCGACAAACATCGAGACCGATTCGGCTCCAAAGGGCCTGAATGAGGGCATTATTCGCTTTATTTCATCAAAGAAGAATGAACCTCAATGGCTGCTGGATTGGCGATTGGACGCTTACCGTAAGTGGACCACAATGAAAGAGCCGAAATGGCCGAATGTCACCTATCCGGCAATCAACTACCAGGACGTCATTTACTATTCAGCTCCGAAGCAATCCGCGAAAGCGAAAAACCTTGAAGATATAGATCCAGAATTGATCAAGACGTTCGAGAAACTAGGCATTAGTCTGACTGAACAAAAGCGATTGACGGGTGTGGCGGTGGACGCAGTGATTGATAGTGTTTCAGTGGCAACAACTTTTAAAGAAACGCTCGGTGAATTAGGAATTATTTTTTGCTCGTTTAGCGAAGCCGTTCAAAAACATCCGGATCTTATTAAGAAATACATGGGATCGGTTGTCCCAGTAAACGATAATTATTTTGCTGCACTTAATTCGGCAGTATTCACGGATGGCTCGTTCTGTTACATTCCGAAAGGCGTTAGATGTCCTATGGAACTATCAACGTACTTCAGGATAAACGCAGCAAACACAGGTCAGTTTGAAAGAACTTTGATCGTTGCTGATGAGGGCTCGTATGTCAGTTACCTGGAAGGTTGTACAGCTCCGATGCGAGATGAAAATCAGTTGCACGCGGCCGTCGTAGAAATTTATGCCATGAAAGATGCCACGGTGAAATATTCCACGGTGCAGAACTGGTA
>CBQWHS010000816.1:0-2400 GCA_967728665.1 uncultured Chryseosolibacter sp.
CGAATATTTTGGTCTGCGACTTTTACATTATTATTTCGTTGAATGGCAAGTTGCTTGAATTGCTCCAACGTAACGTTACGCTGGGCCACAACGGGAGGTGGCATCAACAATGTGATTATAAATAAGGAGCCTAAAAGAGCTCGTGATGTTGTCGACTTCATTTGATGTTTTTTAATTATTTATTTTGATCAGTGGGAGTGTGCAAATGGTTTTAGCATTTGATTGTTGTCGTCATTAGCATCATGCAAGCCCCGGTTTGTATTGGATCTCCTCATCAGCATCTGGCTGCTTCACTTCCGCTTGTACGGGCTTCGGTTTAATGAACCAAAAGTAAAGTACAGGTACAACGAATAGTGTCATCACCATGGAGACGATAAGACCCAGTGCTAATACACTTCCTAATGGAGACCAAAGTGGAGACTTGCTGATAATCATTGGAACAACTCCTATCGCTGCAGCCGAGGAAGTTAAAAAGATAGGTCTCATTCTTCTCTTCGCAGAAGCAATGGCCGCGGCTTTTAACGAGTATCCATGATCACGAATTAACTCGTCCGCATAATCGACCAGGATGATTCCATTACGCACTACAATTCCCATCAGACTTATAATACCTATGAAGGCAGTGAAGCCCATGGGGTTGCCCGTTAAGAAAAGTCCAAGCATGGCACCCAGCAAGCTGAGCGGAAATGCAGCCAACACGATCAACACTTTTCCAATATTTTTGAATTGAAATAATAATGTCAGGAAAATCAGCATCAGACTAATCATAAGGGACTTGCCCATGTCTGGGGATGTTTCTCCGGAAGATTCTACTTCACCTCCATAGTTGATAGAGATACCTTCAGGCAATGTTAGCGCTTCAATTTTTGGTTTGATTTCATTGACGATGGTTGTCGCAGTCGTTCCTAATTGCGCCTCCGAACGAACAGTGAGCGTGCGAAGTCCGTTACGATGAGCAATTATTCCTGTGTGCCAGGCCGGCTGAAGATCGACTACGTCTTTCAGCGGAACCTTTGTGTTATATTGTGAAGTGACGTAAATATTCTGAAGCTTATTTAAGCCGTCGCGATTTTTTCCATCCAATCGCAAAACGATGTCAATCGGTTTGTCATCTTCCCACAACGTAGAGACTATGTTTCCTTTAATCTCACCACCCAGTGTTTGTGTAATCGCCGAATGGCTTACTCCCAAACGGCTCGCAGCATCTTCTTTGATTATTGCACGCACACCAAAATAATCATCCTGGTAATCTGTGCGAACCCAATTAGTACCTTTTGCCGACTCAACTATTGCTGATATTTGTGCAGCTACTCTTTTTTGATCTTTAAGATTTTCTCCTACAATCCGAACTTCGACAGGAGCTGGCGTTTCTTTGTTCGACAACTGTCTCACCCTTACGTAGCCGTTAGGAAGAAAATTGTTGAACTTCGTCAGATATTCTTCGATCATTTCAACTGTAGCTTCTTCACTGGTTGTATTAATAAATATTTGTGCGAAATTTTCACGTGGTGTTTCCGGTGCGTAAGTAGCGTGGAATCGTGGCGAGGAAGTACCGACAAAACTGGCTGTGGCAACGATGCGTGGATCATTTTTTATCGCAGCTTCTACTTTCTCTGTTGCTTTGGCTGTCTCAGAAATATCGGTACCATTTTGCATCCATAACTCCAGGTTAAACTGGTTTCGCTCAGCCATCGGAAACAATTCTTCCTGAACATTTCCGCCGATAAACATGGCCAGTATAACGGAAAAGAGACCTGTGAACATAGTGAGCTTGGGCCACCGGAAACAAAACTCTACAGCTTTGTTAAACCCGTCTTGCAAATGATCGAGTATTTTCTTTTTTGGAGGACGATCCGACACTTGATGCTTCAATCCTTTTTTCAGAAAGAGAAAACACATGTAAGGCGTCAAAAGTATAGCCACAAGGAATGATGCAAACAACGCAATGGATACTGCTATTGGTAATGATACAATGAATTCCTTAGGAAGTCCCCGAAGTACAAATGCCAGTGGCATAAAGGCAAAAATGATTGCTGCAGTTGCCGTAAACACGGGTATCATCAACTGTGTGGCGCTTTGCCATGCTGCTGTCCAATTCGCTACTCCTTCATCCAGTTTCTCTATGTAATTATCAACGATGACAATTGCATCATCCACTACCATCCCGAGCACAACAATAAGTGCGGCAAGCGATACCTGGTGAATTTCTATTCCAACCAAATTCAGGATGGCAAACGTGATGGCAATAGACACCGGTGCGGCAATCGCCGAAATGGATGCGATTCGAAATGGTAATAACAACATGACCACCACAATCACAGATGCGATAGCAATGCCAAACTCCACCATAAAGTGACTTACTCGTTCACGTACCACTTCAGGCTGGTCAACAATAGTTTT
>CBQWHS010000817.1:0-2399 GCA_967728665.1 uncultured Chryseosolibacter sp.
GATCGCAGACGTGATGATCGTAATGACAACGACTATCGCGACAACGACAATTACAGAAATAACAATTACAGCGACAGCTATAACAGCGATCGACGAGCTCCTTACAATGAGCGTGACTATCGTTCAGATAATGGCAATCATTATGGACACAGAAATCGTCATGACAATGTCATCGTAACACATAGCAATCGCCCACGATACATATACTACCGGGACTATGATGTTTACTACGATTGCCGGAATAATGCATACATTTCACATACCGGTAGACAATGGGTTGTGACGCCAACACCTCCGGGAATGTACAGGCATGTGAATTGGAGAAGCGTCCGCGGATATGAAGTGAATTATTGGGACGATGATTTTCATAGATTTTTGGAACGGCGAAGGCCGGGAATCGGAAGAGAATATCGAGGTTGGTAAGGTTCAGCGCCTGACGTCAAAATCGCCAGGCGCTTTGCTTTTAACAATGTTCAATTTTGATTCCTTTACAAAACTTTGCGTTCTTGCTCGTCAAATAAAAACGCTTATGGCATCACGTATTTGGATAGCAGTGGGTTTTGCCTCTATCATTTTCAGTTGCCAGTCACCTGTGAAGCAGCAAGAAGTAAAAGTTATGAAACAAGATCCGCATTCGTTCGCAACCACAGACGCCAAAGTCAAACACTTAAGCTGGAAGGCGAATGTCAATTTCGAAACAAAGAAAATTTCAGCTATCGCTACCTGGAGCATTCGATCGCAGCCAGACGCTGATCTTATCATCTTCGATACAAAAGGGTTGAACATCCAGAAAATTTTTTTGGATAGCATTCAACCAGCGCAATTTCGAATTGCCGAACGTGATTCAATATTAGGTGAAGCGCTTGCGGTATTAATTAGTCCAAACACAAAAAAAATTGTTATTGAATACGAGACTGATCCTTCCGCGGAAGCGTTGCAATGGCTGAACTCACAACAAACTGCAGGAAAGAAATTTCCGTTTTTGTTTACGCAGTCACAAGCTATTCTTGCCCGCAGTTGGGTGCCTTGTCAGGATTCTCCGGGAATTAAATTTACATATGATGCTGAAGTAAGCGTTCCAAAAGATTTGCTGGCATTAATGAGTGCTTCCAATCCACAACAAAAGAATTCCTCTGGTACTTATACGTTTCAAATGAATCAACCAATTTCAAGTTATCTGCTTGCACTCGCTGTTGGCGATATTTCTTACAAGCCGATCAGTCAACGTGCCGGAATTTATGCGGAGCCTGCAACAATAGACAAAGCCGCGTGGGAATTTGCTGACCTCGAAAAAATGATTGCAGGTGCTGAAGAGCTGTATGGCCCGTATCAATGGGAACGTTATGACGTGCTCGTGTTGCCTCCAAGTTTTCCTTTCGGTGGAATGGAAAATCCGCGACTAACATTTGCAACGCCAACAATTTTGTCTGGCGATAGATCCCTCACATCTCTTATTGCGCATGAACTTGCACACAGTTGGTCTGGTAATCTGGTGACAAATGCTACCTGGAATGACTTCTGGCTGAATGAGGGATTTACAGTTTATTTTGAAACACGCATCATGGAAAAACTCTATGGCCATGATTATTCAGAGATGCTCGCGTCACTCAACTTTCAGGATTTGCAAGACGAAATTAAATCCTTGAATGAAAGTGGAAATTCAGCTGACACCAAACTTCTTCTTAATCTTGATGGACGAAGCCCGGATGATGGTGTCACGGACATTGCTTATAACAAGGGTTATTATTTCTTAAGATCAATCGAAGAAAAATATGGACGCGACAAATTTGATTCGTTTCTGAAAAAGTATTTCGCTGACAATGCTTTCAGGGCCATGGATACGGATGGTTTCAAATCCTATATCCGGAATTTCTATAGTGATAACTCCAAGATAACGCTCGATGACCAAACGTTTGATCGCTGGATAACAACGGAGGGATTACCGCCTGAGGTTAAACAACCTGAATCGACAAGATTTAAAAAAGTGGATGAAATACTGGCGGGTTGGAGGGCTGAAAAGCCGTTAGACAAAAGTTTGACTAAAGACTGGAGCACACACGAGTGGCTACACTTTTTGAAAAATCTGCCGACACAGCTATCGCCTGGTCAAATGAAGTCAATCGATGACTTCGGAAACTTTTCTTCATTAGGCAATGCTGAACTTATTACGGCATGGGGCGTCATTGCAATTCGAAATCATTATTCCAAAATGGATTCTAAAATTGAAAAATTTTTGATTGAGACAGGAAGGAGAAAATTTTTAAGTCCCCTTTATGGAGAGTTGCTGAAAACGGAAGAAGGAAGGAGACGTGCAAAGGAAATTTACGACAAAGCTCGTCCTAATTATCACTTTGTAGCGGTGAATACATTCGACAAATTGATTAAGTAAATTCAAAAAA
>CBQWHS010000818.1:0-2398 GCA_967728665.1 uncultured Chryseosolibacter sp.
TCAAAGTTGGTTGACTTGGGTGAAGCGAAATTGAACAAAAAACCAATCTCGTAATCGATGACTGAACCTTTCGGTAAAGAAGGCCGGGATACTTCTTTTGGTGTTAAATTCTCTTTATCAAACAGCATTAATTCGTCTTCCGTTTTGGCGAGCAATATAGAAGAACGAGCACAAAACTTTTCCCCTATTTCGTCACAAACAATAAAAAATCGAATTGTCTATCTAGAGATATTTCCGCCTTTGCTGGGTTAAGGCGGTTAGTGCATGAATAAAAGAGAGAAACATTCACTCCTTATTCACATAACTGTAAACCATTTCCGAAACATTCGCCATGCTTTCAATCGCACCAGGGATGTCTTCAATGTTTTTTGATAACAACACCAGGACATATTTTCTTCCATCGGGGAGAATTACAATTCCTGAATCATGCTGAACGCCGGTGATGCTTCCAGTTTTGTGAGCGACTTTTACATTTGCTGACAGCTTTGCAGGTATTATTTCATTGAATTTTTGATTGAGCAATATTTTTGTCATTGCCTTTGATGCTTCAGGGTTCACTATTTCTTCGCGCGCAATCTTTTCAAAAATCAACATCAAGTCGTTTGCCGTAGTAGTGTTGTTCAATCCTTTTGCAAAAGCCTTTGAATCTTCTACCCCTCGCAACACTACAATGTCATTGGCGCCAATCGATCGCATGGTTCGCATCACATTTTTTGCATCGACCAATTGAATGATAAGATTTGTAGCAAGGTTACTGCTCACGATAATCATGTCATACATTAAGGAGTCAATTCTCCTTTTTTGCCCAATTTGTTTGTAGAGATCGAATTCACTGTCGGATGCCGAGTCAAGTGAAAACAAGGAACCATCGGCAATACTGTTGAATTCGTTTTTGATAAGAATGGAATCGTTGAGGCTAAATTTTCCTTCCGATGCTTGTTTGAAAACCTCAATCATTACCGGAGTTTTCATTGTGCTTGCCGCATGAAATGACTCGTGGCCGTTGATGAGAATTTGATCACCCGTAGAAATGTCTTTAAACGCAACGGCGAAAATTCCCTTGTTTTTGGCGAGCTCATCGCGAATATTTTTGTCAAGTAATTCCAATGGCGACTCTTTGCAACCAACAAATAATAAACTTACCAATAATAATGTCGAACAGTTTCTTAGCATAGAGCGTATAAAAATAATCAATTGCTCATGATCTTATCTCACAACCTTGACCACCCTAAATGGCAGACAGATAAAATTGAATTACTGCTATTGTAAAAAGAGATGAGCAAATCCGACACGAATGGCAATCTGGCCCTTGAAATAAAAATCGGCCATAGATTCAAATCGCCAATTCGCTTTGAAAGGTTTCGCCCAACCACCGCCCACGCTAAGATCATTGGCGCCAACAAGCCCGCGTACGCGAACAAAAGCTTCCGGAACCGGATACCATCGAGCGCCAGCGACCGCGCTAAGTTGTCGATTCTGAGTCCAATACTCCAGGCCACCTGTTGCCGTAATTTTTGTGCTTAGATAATAGTTCACTTCGCCTCCAACCTGACCGCGTTGAAAATATGCACTTTGATTTGATTTGATAAGATCAAGGTTGAGACCGATCAGGAAATCTTTTTGGATCTGCGCGAAGCAATGTCCCGTTATCAACAAACAAAAAATTAAAAGGCCTTTTTGCATTAAGTCGTTGGCGATTTTGTTCTACAAAGAAACGCATCAGACTTTACAACTCCTGAATAAGTGGATGCTATTTCTTGTCCTCGAGTAATTTTTGAAGCGCCATATACTCGTCTCTTAATCTCGCTGCTTCCATGAATTCGAGCTCCTTTGCCGCTTTCTCCATTGCCTTTCTCGTGCGGTCTACCATTTTTGTGATTTCTTCTTTGCTTAAATAAGCAACAACAGGATCGGCTGCCAATGTCACCTCTTCGTTTTCCACGTAATAGCGTTGAAGCTTCTTTGAATCAGCAACTTTGGTCTGCCTGAGAATAGATTCTTTCGACTTGAGAATTGTTTTCGGAACTATGCCATGCTTCAGGTTGTATTCGATCTGCTTGTTTCGCCGGCGGTTAGTCTCATCGATTGCCTGTTGCATCGATTCCGTTACTTTATCGGCATACATGATAACTTTCCCATTTTCATTTCTCGCTGCGCGGCCAATCGTTTGAACAAGTGATCGCTGGTTTCTCAAAAAACCTTCTTTGTCGGCATCAAGGATGGCGACCAGGGAAACCTCAGGCAAATCAAGTCCTTCACGAAGCAAATTAACACCAACCAACACATCGTACACGCCAAGGCGCAACTCACGCAGTAATTCGACACGATCCAGCGTTTGCACTTCGCTATGAATGTAGCGACACTTCACACCTGCGCGATCCATAAATTTTGTAAGTTC